>JANLWM010000323.1:0-11523 GCA_031364525.1 Chloroflexota bacterium
GGTCGAGCGTCACATTTCCGATCTCGAGCGGGCGCGTACCGCCGCTGCCGGTCGCACGGCGCACGACCGCGTACACTCGAGCCACGAGCTCGCGTGGGTTGAACGGCTTGGTGAGGTAGTCGTCGAGCCCGGCATCGAGGCCGGCCACTTTCTGGACATCTTCGGCGCGTGCGGTGAGCGCGATCACCGGCGAGTCATGCATGCGCCGCAGCTCAGTGAAGAGCGCCAGGCCATCGGCATCGGGCAATCCGAGGTCGAGGATCACGCATGCGGGCGCGCCCTGGGCGAAGGCGGCGCGCGCGTCCGCGGCGGTCGCGCAGTGCTCGACGACGAAGCCGGCGTTCTTCAGATACAGCGTGACCAGCTCGGCCACAGACGCATCGTCCTCGACGACCACCACGCGCGTGCCACTCACCGTCCGAATGCTAGTGTCCGGCCGTTGCCTGACCGCCCGTTGTGCCTCGCGACGATCCTCGCGCATCCGGATGACGAGACGTTCGGTGCAGGCGGCACTCTCATCAGATACACGGATGCAGGCGTCGTGTGTCACAGCCTGTCGCTCACCCGTGGCGACGCCGGTCAGAGCGGTGCGTCCGGCGCTACGCGCATCCCGGCGGAACAGCTCGGCGATATCCGTGCGGCCGAGCTCGCGGAATCCGGTCGCCGGATGGGACTCGCTTCGACCACGGCGTTCCGGTATCC
The DNA here is from genome assembly GCA_031364525.1 of Chloroflexota bacterium. Taxonomy (GTDB): domain Bacteria; phylum Chloroflexota; class Limnocylindria; order P2-11E; family P2-11E; genus UBA4735. The sequence goes on from JANLWM010000323.1 coordinate 703, forward strand.
CGACGGCGCGCTCGCGGGCGTTCCCACGGACGACGTGATCCGTGACATCGTCCGCTGGCTCCGCGCGACGCGGCCCGACGTGGTCATCACGTGGGGACCGGACGGCGGCTACGGTCATCCCGATCACATCGCCGCGGGCGAGATCGCGCTCCGGGCAGTCTCATTGGCAGGCGTCGCGCGCCACGAGCCAGAGCTCGGTGAACACGTCCACGTGCGGCGTTGCTATCGGATGGTCGTGGCGGCCGAGGTCTTCGATCGCCTGCGGGAGCTGACGCCTGAATTCGGGACGTACATGGACACGCTCGCGACGAAGCCACAGCGCTGGGAGCGATCGAGCCTCGGCGCGGTCGTCGATATCCGCGCCGTCGCGGAGCGCAAGTGGCATGCGATGCAGGCGCACGTAACGCAGCAGCAGGACCTGGATCGGCTGGGGGGTCTGCGCGACTCGATCGGCTTCGTTGCCACCGAGGAGACCTACATCCGCGCGTTCCCGGATCCCGGCGGACCGCCCCTCGAATCCGATCTCCTCTCCGCGTTGGCCGCCGCTACGCCGTAGCGACCGCCAGTGGGTGGATGAGCGCATCCGCGACCGCGTTGACCTGATGGGGTGACACGACGGGGTGCGCCGTGCGACCGCGGATCTGGTGGGCAAGCGCGTCGACACCGCACACGACCGGCACCGTCGAGCTCGCGCAATCCTCGCCGGTGCCTCGCTCGATGAGCACGTACGCGTCGACCTGCGTCCGGATGTGTCCGCCACCGGAGATGTCGCTCCGAACGCGCGCCGCGTGATCCTTCGCCCGGCGCGACGGCGATGTTGCGAGGTGATGCAGACCCTGCGGCTCCACGCGATGCCAGCCATCGCGGAAGCATCCGAACCTGGCGTCTTCGCCGAGCGGCTCGATCGCGAAGATCCCGGACGGTCCGACGACGACCACCGGGACGATGTCGGAACCGTCGCGAGGCGCGTACTCGGTGAGCACGACGTAGGCCGGTCCGAGCGTCGTGGTCAGGAGGTCGGCGACCCGCTCCGCGAGGCGCCCACTGGCTCGCGCGCCGAGCGCGCGGGCGTAGCTCCGGGCGCCGAGGATGAGCGGCGGGATGATCAGGACGGCGAGCAGCGGTCCGGCGAGCTCTTTGGCGACGGCAGCAGTGCCGAGCGCGAGCGCAAGCCAGAAGCACGCTGCGCGCAGATCGCGCCGCCAGCGCACGGGTCGTGTCGCCCTGGAAGCAAGGATCGCCACTCCCGCTGGGTCCCTTCCTTCATTTCGCCGCCCGATCGAACGTGGGAACACCGGGATAGTGGTCCGTTCCCGCCGGCCATACAAGTAGGGCCGCGTAGGAGAGAGGTCCTACCCGCCCAGGCCGTTAGCCTCGGAAGCGATGTCGCTGCGCTCCGAGATCGCCGAACAGCCGGCCGTCATTCGCCGCCTCCTGGAGGCCGGGTGGCCGTTGGCCCGCTCCCTCTCCCGGCCCCTTGCCGCGGCGGAGCACCTGACGATCGCCGCCCGAGGCTCGTCCGACAACGCCGCCGTGTACGGCAAGTACCTGTTCGAGAGCCTCGCCGGCGTCGTCACCGCCCTCGCGGCGCCGTCCCTCGTCACGCGCTACCGGACGCCGCCGAGCTTCGCTCGTGGAGCGGTGATCGGCATTTCGCAGTCGGGTGCCGCACCCGACGTTGCCGCGGTCCTGGCCGAGGCCCGCCTGTCCCGCGCCCCCACGATCGCGATCACGAACAACGTCCGAAGCCTGCTTGCCCGGAGCGCGCAGGACGTGTTCCCGCTTGGCGCGGGCGCTGAGCGCTCGGTCGCCGCGACGAAGACCTACACCGCCACCTGCGTCGCGCTCGCCCTGCTCGCCGCAAATTCGGCCGAGGCCCGCGGCCGAAGCGCGCTCTCGCTCGCCGGCCTTGTCGACAGCGTGATCGAAGCGGAAGCCGCGGAGCGCGACGCGGATCGGATCGCACGCCGGATCGGCCGCGCCCGGACGATCGTCGTGCTCGGGCGCGGCTACGAGTACGCGACCGCCCTCGAAGCCGCGCTCAAGGTGAAGGAGCTCGCTGGAGTGTGGGCCGAGCCGTACTCGAGCGCGGATTTCGCGCACGGTCCGATCTCGCTGCTGGAGCCCGGGATCCCGGTGCTGTTGTTCGCGGCCCGCGGCTCGGCCCAGCGGGAAGCACGCGCGATGGCCCGGACGCTGCGGAAGCGGGGCGCTCGGATCTACGCGGTCACGAATGATGCAGGGACCGCGCAGCTTGCCGACGACGCCGTGTTGCTCGAGTCGCCCCTGTCGGAGGCGTTGACCCCGATCAGCTTCGCCGTCGTGGCGCAGCTTTTCGCCCTGTCCCTCGCGACGCGGCGCGGCCGCGACGTGGAGCGCCCGCGCGGCCTGTCGAAGGTGAACCGGACCCGCTAGCCCGGGGCTTCCCCGACGGCTTCCCCGACGGCTTGGCCGCCGGCTTCGCCGCCGGCTTGGCCGCCGGCTTCGCCGCCGGCTTGGCCGCCGGCTTAAAGGACGGCTTCGCTTTCTTCGCGGCCGCCGCGCTCTTTGCCGACGCGCCGCGCAGGCTGAACTCGACCTTGAGGTCGTAGCCGTACACGCTTGCGAGACGCGAGAGCGATCGCAGCGAGGGCAGGTAGCGCGGATCCTCCATGCGGCGCAGCTGCGTCTGCGACGTGCCGAGCTTGCGCGCGGCGGCGCGCTCGGAAAGTCCGGCGGTGCGGCGAAGCTCGCTCACCGAATGCGCGACGGCGCTCGCGAGCGGATCGGGCGGCACCTGCGCCGAGCCCTGGGCCGTGTCACGCTGCGAGTCCCGCACCCGTAGATGGTATCGGCCAACCCTTTCGGGGAATACATAGGACGAACGTACTGTGCGGACGCTTCCCGCTGTTACCGATCCGCTTCCGCGGCGAAGGCGTCGATGACGTCCCGCAGCCCGGGGTCGTACGCGAACAGGATCACGCCATCGCACCCGCTATCGCGCGCCGCGCGCACCTGGTCACGGACGCGCTCGCGCTGGCCCGCATATGCCATCAACCCGCCCCACATCGAGGTGGACCGCGCGGCCACCCGCGCAGCGGCGAGCAACCGCCCGACCTCGCGGGTGTCCGTCCGGTACGCCATCGGGCAGATGCGGTCGATGAGGCCTTCTGCGGCCCACTCGGGCCAGCGCTGCAGCACGCGATCGCGCGCGATCGCAGGATCGGGGAAGACGGCTGCCGAGATGACGATCCCGGAGCGGGCCGCCCGCACGCGGCGGCTGGCCTCGCGGACCAGGTCGGTGATGGCGGCATGGTCGTCCGCCGACCTCGCGTAGGTGTTCTGCGGGTAGCGGATGTAGTCATGGTGGAAGCCTTCGACCGGGTACCGCGTGACGATGTCCTCGAACACGGACACCGTGTGCTCCCGAGCCGCAGCGGACGTGGGATCGATGTAGATCCCCTCCCAGTCCGCTCCGCCCACGGGATCGAGGTACCGGACACCGTCAGGGCGCAGCAGCCAGTCCGGATGCGCGTTCACGAGGTGCCTCCGGTCCCTCGGCAGCGCCCGCTCCGGACTGGACCAGACGAAGGTCCCGTTCGCCCAGGCGTGGATCCGCACGCCCACGGCCGCGCCACCGGCCACGAGATGGGCCAGGGGATCCAGGGTCGGGTCGGCAAGACCCTCGGCGCGCGGCTCGAGCTCGCTCGTGTAGTACGCATCGCCGCGTCCGCGCACCTGGACGACGAGGTCGCGGATATTCCAGCCGACGCTGTGCGCAAGAAGCTCTTCGATCGCGTGTCGCGTCGTGATCTTGTCGCGGACGACCCAGAGCGCCTTGGCGAACATCAGGACAGCTCCGCGTAGGTCACGAGGTGGATGCCGTTCCGCTCGACGGCCCCCCGCACGCGCGGATCGGTGAGCGTCGCGAGCTCGGTGACCCGGAGCACCGCGTACGCGGACGTGCGCTCCAGCTCCCGGTCGGGCTCGCCCGGATGACATCCGAGCTCGGTCAGGCCATCGCCCCGGCCGGCCATCTGGTCGGCCCCGATCTCATCCAGGATCCGCACCAGCGTCGGGACGTCGACGTGCCCGGCATGCTGAAAGTCGCGCCGGTACCGATCGACGGTGCGCACGCCCGTGGCGCGCAGCCGGTCGCGCTGGCCGTCATCGTGCGGCCGCACGGCGGCACCGGTCTCGAGAGCGAGGGCGACGATCGCCCATTCCAGCGCGGGCTCGTCGTGGAGCCAGTGGTGTGTGTCGAGGTGGGTCGGCGCGCGCCCGAGCAGGTCGGTGGCCCGCGCATGCTGCGCGCGGTACTCGATGAGCGCCTCGTCGCGCGTGGCGCGTCCGCGGCCGAGGAATGCCGCGGGGTCCCTGGGAAAGGCTCCGCCCGGATCGACGAGCGACGGGATCCGTTCGGGATCCGTCAGCGGGCGCCCGTAGGTCAGGGTCAGATGCACGCCGACGTCGAGCGACGGCGTCGACCTGGCGATGCGTCCGGCATCCTCGCTCGCCGGCGCGCCGACCATGAGCGTCGTCGCCGTCACGATCCCCTGCCGATGCGCTCGAACGATGCCGGCGTTCACCCCAGACGCGCGGCCGAAATCGTCGGCGTTCACGATGAGCCGCGTCATGGAGTGTCGATGGCCTGCCGCACGCTCCAGCCGGCGGCCTCGAGCTTTGCCGTCGCGGCATCCGCATCGATCCCGAGCTCATCGCCCACCATGCGCACCGCGCGCGCCTTGAGCTTCGCATTCGTCGCGCGCAGATCGATCATCAGATCGCCCTTCGTCCGGCCCGCACGGATCATGGCGGCGGTCGAGAGCATGTTCAGCACGAGCTTCGTCGCGGTGCCCGCCTTCAGGCGGCTCGAGCCGGCCACGATCTCTGGACCGACGTCGACGACGATGGGGATCTGTGCGGCCTCCGCCAGTGCCGACCCGGTCACGCAGGTCACGCAGGCCGTCGTCGCTCCAAGGGCGCTGGCGGCCCGCACCGCCGCGACGACGTAGCGGGCGGAGCCCCCGGCGGAGACGCCGACGACGACGTCCCCCGGCCTGGTCACGCGGACGATGTCGCGCTCGCCCGACAGCGGATCGTCCTCCGCACCCTCGGCCGACATCCGGAGCGCGCCGTCCCCGCCGGCGATGATCCCACGGACGAGATCCGGATCCACGCCGAAGGTCGGCGGAGCCTCGCTCGCATCGAGCACGCCGAGCCGGCCGCTCGTTCCCGCCCCCACGTAGCGCAGGCGTCCGCCGTGCGCGAACGCCGCCGCGATCGCGTCGGTGGCGCGCTCGATCGCGGGAAGCGCTGCCCGCACGGCGACCGCGACGGTCACGTCCTCGTCGTTCATCAGCTCGAGGATCTCGCGGCTGGTCATGCTCGCGAGCCTCGCGGCCCTGGGGTTCCGGGCCTCCGTGGGCGGGCGATCGCTCACGGCGCGCCCCACACGAGCCTCGCGGCGAGGCGCGCGGCCCCCATCGCCGGCTCCTCGCGGACCGGCTCGACCGCGGCGCGCGGAAGCGTGCCGAGAAGCTCCAGGCGCACCGCCTTTTCGAGGGGCCGAACATTCTCGAACGCGCCCCCGGCGAGATACACCGGTCCGCCATCGAGGAGCAGCGTCCGCGCGACGGTCGCGGCCATCTCCGCGAGATGGCGCGCTCCGCGCTGGATGATGTTCACCGCGATCGCGTCGCCATCCGCGTACGCGCGGGCGACCGCTCGCGTCGCGGCCTGGATCGCCGGCGGCGGATGCGGTTTCCCGTAGAGGAGCGGGAGCACGCCGTTGAAGTCCGTCGCTCCGAGATCCAGGAACAGGTGCCGGGTGATCCGCGTCGGTGAGCCACGCCCGTCATGGTCGTACGACGCGGCACGGAGGCCCTCGGCGCCGATCCAGAACGCGGATCCCTCGTCACCCACGAGGTAGCCCCACCCGCCGCACCGCTGCTCCTCGCCCTGATCGTTCCGACCGTAGGCGATGGATCCGGTCCCGGAGATGAGGACCACCCCGCACCCGGACGGATCTCCCGCGTAGAGCGCGGCAAGCGCGTCGTGGGTCACGTCGACAGCGACCTCCGGACCGAGGAGGCTCGTGAGGATCGCCCGGCCCTTCGCCCGGTCGGCATCGCGCTCGCCGCCCGAGCACGACAGTACGACCGCATCCGGGAGGCGACCCGCGAGCGCTTCATGCAGTGCGGCCGCGATCGATCCCTGCGGATCCGGCGAAGAGAGCAGGTTGGCGCCGCCGCCGGCGCCGCGGCCGACGATCTCGCCTGCTCGCGTGACGGCGAATGCGCGGGTCTTCGTCCCGCCGGCGTCGATGCCCACCACCAAGTGGACCAGGTCTCTCACGACCCGAAGTATGGACGGCTAGGGCGCGTGGACCGCGCCCGCCGAGACCGCGCGAGACGCCCCGGTGCAGCCTGGCAGCGTATTCACCTCGCCGCGCAGCCGGTACGCACCGAGGATCGCGAACGCCACCGCCTCGCGGGCCTCGGCCGGGATCCCGAGCTCGTCGGTGAGGCGGATCCGGAGCCCGGTGCGCTCGCGCAGCAGCGTCATGAGCGTCACGTTCCGGGCGCCGCCGCCCGCCACCACAAGCTCTCTCCACGGGCCGCCAGCGAGTGCTCGAGCGATCAACTCGACCGTGAGCGCTGTCGCGGTCGCGATCGCGTCATCGAGCGAGCCGCCGTTGGCCTTCACGTCGTTGAGCAGCCCCCGGGCGAACGGTGCCCCGAAGTCCTCGCGACCGGTGGACCGTGGTCCGCGGCGCGCGAAGTACGGATGCTCGAGCGCGCGCGCCAACGCGGCGTCATCGACCGCTCCTCGTGCGGCCGCGACACCGTCGCGGTCGAGCTCGTTGCCGCCCGTGCGGGCGAGCTGGTCGATGATCATGTTGCCCGGACCGGTATCGAAGGCCGAGACGTCCTCGACCCGGCTCGTTGGCAGCAGCGTCAGGTTCGCGATGCCGCCGACGTTGAGGATCGCGCGCGGCGTACCGTCGGCGAAGAGGAGGTGATCGGCGAATGGCACGAGCGGCGCGCCCTCTCCGCCAAGGGCGACGTCGGCACTGCGGAAGTCGTCGATGACCGGTACGCCGGTGGCGAGCGCGATGCGGGATGCATCACCGATCTGCAGGGTCGCGTGTTCGCCGGGGAAGTGCGCGATGGTCTGGCCGTGGACCGCGATCGACGCTGGTGCGCGACCGACGATCGCCATGATCTCGCGCGCGATGGACGCGTAGGCATCGCCGAGCGCCGCGTGCAGCGTTGCGATGTCGTGTGCCGGGAGCGGCGCGCCGGAGCCCGCGGCAAGGATGCGGTAGCGGAGGGCGTCGGGATGATCCCGAGCGACGTGCGCCAGGAGCCGGATCGTCGGTCGCGGCTGCTCGCTCCCGATCTCGACCGCCGCGGCGTCCATCCCGTCGGCCGAGGTGCCCGACATGATGCCGATGGCGATCATGCCGCCGCCTCGTGGATCGCGATGCGGAACTTGTACATCGCGTCGTCGTTCGCGCGGCCGAAGTACACGCGGTTCGTCAAGATCACGACGGTCAGGTCCTTTGCGGGATCGATCCACAGGGAGGTGCCGGTGAATCCGGTGTGCCCGTAGCTGTCGAGGCTCCAGCGGTCGCCCGTCATCGGGCCGGTCGGCGCGCGGAGCGCCAGCCCGAGTCCGCGGCGCACGTTGTCCCCCCGCACCCGCTCCGTTCGCGCGAGGGCCGCGAGCTCGTTCCCGATGACGGCGCCGTCGCGGTAGACGCGTGCGATTGCGGCGACGTCGGCAGCGGTCCCGAAGAGACCCGCGTGTCCGGCCACGCCACCCATCGCGTGCGCGTTCTCGTCGTGGACGCTGCCGCGAATGCGCCCTCGGCCGAAGGTCGCGTCCAGCTCGGTCGCGGCGCAGCGGAGCGGGTCCTGCGGCAGGTAGGTCAGGGTCTCGGCCTCGATCGGACCGATCACCCGATCGCGGACGAGCGCGTCGAACGCGCCGCCGCCGGCGGCCGCGAGACCGCCGGTGAGCATGACGTAGCCGAGGTCGCTGTACGTGAACGTGTCCAGATCCTGCGCGAGCGGCTCCTGCGCCGCACGCCAGACGGCCTCGTCGATCGAGTGGCAATCCTCATGGAGCGGGAGCCACCATTTCAGGCCCGCGCTGTGCGTGATGACGTGCAGCAGCGTCACGTCGTCCTTGCGCCCGCCGCGGAAGTCCGGCACGAGCTCGCGTAGCGGCGTCTCGAGCTTCAGCACACGCTCGCGCACCAGCGACAGCAGGAGCGCGGTCGTCGAGAGCTTCGTCAGCGAGGCCAGGTCGAAGATCGACGACTCGGTGCAGGGAGCGTCCGCACCTGCGCTTCCGTCGCTGACGTCGGGACAGAGCGTGCCCGCGGCGTAGCTCTCGAGGGAGCCCGGTCGCTCGATGCGCACGACGCACCCGGTGAACAGCGTGCCCGCGGCCGCGTCGATGATCGGCCGGATGTCGTCGAGGCTCAGAGCTTCTTCATCCCGTCGCCGATACGGTAGAGACCCGGGACGTCGACCGGGAGCGTCCCCGATGGCCCACGTGCACCGGTCAGGACGTCGGCCAGGGCGCGCAGCGTCGGCTCACGGCCGGTGTAGGCGCAGACGTAGCCGCTGACCCCGGGCGCGCTCAAGATGTCGTATGGCGAGCGGAGCGAGACGAGCACCGTCGGCCGCACCGCTTGAAGCGCTTTCACCAGCACCGCCTGCTGTGGGTACGAGAAGAGATCCGCCGAGCCGACGACGCACACGTCGGCGCCGCGGGCACCGGCGACCGCGCGATCGATCTCCGCCTGGGTGGGCGACAGCGTGATCGTCTGCGCGGTCACGTTCGGCAGGCGCTGAGCGAGGACTCCGCCGAGGGTCGGCTGGTCCGCGAGGAGCGCGATGTCCGGGTTCTGCGGTGAAGCGACGAAGATGCGCCCGCGGAGCGGCAGCCCACCGGTCCGGAGCACCGTGATGGCCAGGCGCGCGAGCTCGTCCGCCGTCGCGCGGTCGGCCTCGCTGCCCGCGGTCCCTGATGCCGCGGATCCATCCAATATGCCGAACCGCTCCTTGACCGCGAGGATCCGCCCGACCGACTCGGCCGACCGAGCGAACGCCGCCGCGTCCGTCGAGATCCCACGTGACAGCCGGTCGTGCGCGTCCGTCTGGGCTGCCTCATCGAATCGGAACAGCAGGAAATCCGCGCCCGCGAGGAACGCCTCGTACCCCGCCTGCGACTCGGTGCGGGTCTGGGTGAGCGCGCCCATCTCGAGGTCGTCGGTGACCAGCAGCCCGCTGAAGCCGAGATCCTTCCGGACGAGATCGGTCATGACCCGGCGCGAAAGGGTCACCGGGAGATCGGCCGTCGGATCGAGCGCGGGGATCCGGATGTGCGCGCTCATGATCGCGGGCACCCCGGCCGCGATCGCGGCCCTGAACGGGACAAGCTCCACTGCATCGAGGCGCGCGCGGTCGACGTCGAGCAGCGGCAGTCCGGTGTGCGAGTCGGTGGTCGTCGCGCCGTGGCCGGGGAAGTGTTTCGCGCAGCAGAGCAGCTTCGCGTCGGCGAAGGCCAGCGTCGCGACGCGGACCAGCGACGCGACCCGCTGGGGATCGGAGCCGAAGGACCGGTTCAGGATGATCGGGTTGCGCGGCTCGTTGTTCACGTCCGCGTCGGGCGCGAGCTCGAAGTTGACGCCGAGCGCGCGCAGATCGCGCGCGGTGATCGCGACGGCCTTGCGGACGCTGTCGGCGGGATCCGGTGTCGCCGCGAGGGCCATGTTGCCGGGGAGGATCGTGGCGCCACGGGCGATTCGCACCACGGCGCCGCCCTCCTGGTCGATCGAGAAGAACAGCGGCACCGCTTTGGAATCGACCGCGATCCGCGAGAGATCGGCGACCAGCGTCCGGAGCTTCGCTGCGTCGCCGTCGAAGTTCTCCGAATAGAGGATGACCCCCCCGACGCCTCGCCCACGGATCATCGCCTCGAGCGCCGGCGTGATCTTCGTGCCGTGGAACGCGACGCTCATCATTTGCCCGGCCCGTGCCGCCGGGGACATCGCTGCCAACAGCCGGTCCGGGCGGGATACTCCGCCGAGGCTGCTGCTGATCGGCGTCGTCCGGAATGGCTCGCAGGCCGCGAGCGCGGTGGTCGCCGCAACGCCAGCCAAGAGCCGGCGGCGGTTCACGAGATCCGGACCGGCAGCGTGCCCGTCGCGGCCTCGCGACCGGAAAGCACGTCGGCCAACGCCTCGAGCGACGCTGGCACGTCCCCGTAGGTGAGGAGCGCGGGGACCTGCGGGACCAGCGCCGCGTCGTACGGGCTGCGCAGCGCGCACAGGATCCCGCCGCCTTCGAGCAAGGCCTTCACGCGAGCGGCCTGCTCCGGATCGAACGACGCGCTCGAGCTGCAGACCACCAGGGGACCATCGCCCTCCGGCGCGGTGCCGTCGGCCGAATACAGCAGGCGCGGGCCCAGCCGCTCGCGGAGCAGGCCCTCGAGGCGGGTCTCCGGCTCGGCGAGCTCCTCGACCGGCGATCGCCGCGCGGATGGAAAAGTGACCACGCGGAGCCGGCCGCCCCCTCGAAGAAGGTCCGGCACCGGCCGACCGACCGACGTGATGGACGCGCGCGCGATCTCGAGGGCCAGCGCGCGACCCGGCCCGTCGTCGAATGGCGCATCCGGCACCTCGACGCCGAAGTGGCCGCGGAACGCCGCGGCGCGGCCGATGGCCTGCGCCAGGCGGACCGGGGGCACGTGGAGCGCGAGCTGCTCCTGCGCGTCGAGCTGGCGCTCGGGGCCACTGGTGACCATGACCGCGTCGATGCCGGC
>JANLWM010000338.1:0-6133 GCA_031364525.1 Chloroflexota bacterium
TGCCCCGGAGCGGAAGGATCGCCTGGAAGCGTCGGTCACGACCGTTCTTCGCCGAGCCACCGGCCGAGTTCCCCTCAACGACGATGAGCTCCGCCTTCTCGGGGTCGCGCTCCTGACAGTCAGCGAGCTTGCCCGGCAGCGAGAAGCCATCGAGCGCGCCCTTCCGAAGTACGAGGTCGCGGGCTTTGCGCGCGGCCTCGCGCGCGCGGAACGCGGTGAGGCACTTCTCGACGATCCGTCGCGCGTCGCCGGGGTTCTCCTCGAGATGCTGGCCGAGGGCGTCGTTGATCGCTGACGCGACCTGGCCGGCCACCTCGGCGTTGCCGAGACGGGTCTTCGTCTGACCCTCGAACTGAGGCTCCTTGATCTTCACGCTGATGACCGCGGTGAGTCCCTCGCGCACGTCCTCAGCCGTCAGGTTGGGATCGGCATCTTTTAGCGCGCCGCTCTTGCGGGCGTACGCGTTCAGGGTGCGGGTGAGAGCGGTGCGGAACCCGGTCAGGTGCGCGCCACCGTCCATCGTGTTGATGTTGTTGGCGAACGTGTAGACCTTCTCGGCAAAAGTGTCGTTGTATTCGAACGCGACCTCTACGACGGTGTCGTTCTCGAAGGCGCGTTCCACGTAGACCGGCTTGTGCAGCGCCACGTGCGACTTGTCGAGATGGCGCACGAAGGACACCACGCCACCGTCGAAGTAGAAGGCCGAATGCGCGCCGTCGCGCTCGTCCGTGATCGCGAGGAACAGCTTCTTGTTGAGGTAGGCGGTCTCGCGCAACCACTGCTCGATGATCGCGCGATCCCACTCGATGATCGGGAAGACCTCCGGATCAGGCGCGAACGTGGTGATCGTGCCGGTGGGCTTGTCGCGCGCTGCCTTCCACTCGACCTGGGGCGGCTCGTGCCGGCCCTTCGTGATCTGCTTCACCTTGCTGACCGGCTTACCGCGCTCGTAGTCCTGCTCGTAGATCTTGCCGTCGGGGCGGTGCACCTCGACGTGCAGGTGCGTCGACAGCGCGTTCACGACGGACACGCCGACCCCATGGAGACCGCCGGAGACCTTGTAGCCCGCGCCACCGAACTTGCCACCGGCGTGCAGGATCGTGTGCACGACCTCGAGGGCGGACTTGCCGGTCTGCTTCTGGATCTCGGCCGGGATCCCGCGGCCGTTGTCGGCGACGGTGATCTCGTTGTTCTTGTGGATCCACAGGTCGATCCGGTCGCAGGTGCCGTTCATGGCCTCGTCGATCGAGTTGTCGAGGACCTCACGCACCAGGTGATGGAGGCCGCGCAGATCCGTGGTGCCGATGTACATGCCCGGCCGGCGCCGGACGGCCTCGAGGCCTTCGAGGACCTGGATGTCGTCGCTGCTGTACGAGCCGGAGCCGTTCCCGCCTGCGGTCTTTGGGGCCGGCTTCACTGACCTCACTGCCATGGCTGCTCCTATGACCGGCCGGCGCGGACGAGCAGCTCGTACAGCCGCTCGAAGTCCTCGTCGGAGTAGAACTGGATCGCGATGCGGCCGCCCTTGCGGCCGCGGCTGATCTCTACCTTCGTCCCGAGCGCGCCGCGCAGCTCCGCGGTCACGCCGGCGAGGTCCGGGTCGTTCGCGTTGCCGCGCGCACGCTGGCGCGGGTGCGTCGGATGGACCATCTTCCGCGCGAGGCGCTCGGCCTCGCGGACGGACATGCTCTTCGCGAGGATCTCGCCGAGGGCGCGGACCGCATCCGAAAGTGGTAGCGAGAGCAACGCCCGTAGGTGGCCCTCGGTGATCTTGCCGTCCTGCACGGCATCCTGGAGGACCTGGGGCGCCGAGAGCGCGCGCAACGTGTTCGCCACGGCGGAGCGGGACTTGCCGACGCGCTCGGCCAGCTGCTCCTGGGTGAGGTCGTACGTCTCCATCAGGAGCTTGTAGGCGCGCGCCGTCTCGATCGCGTTGAGATCCGTGCGTTGCAGGTTCTCCACGAGGGCGAGCTCGAGACGATCGCCGACATCCTCACGGACGACCGCGGGGATCGTCGTCTTGCCGGCGACGCGCGACGCGAGGACCCGGCGATGGCCGGCGATGAGCTCGTAGCCGCCGGTCCCGGCCACCCGAGATACCACAATTGGTTGCAGAACGCCGTGCGCGGTGATCGAGGCCGCCAGCTCCGCGATCGCGGCCTGGTCGAAGTGCTGTCGCGGCTGCTGACGGTTCGGCTGCACCAGCTCCAACGGGATCTCGAGCGCGCCCGACGGCATCGCGGTCGGCGCAGGAGGCGCTGGCGGCGCGCCAAGCAGGACGTCGAGGCCCCGGCCCAGACCGGTACGAGCCACTACGCCCCCACTCCACCCAGCGCGATCGGCACGCGGGCCTGAAGGCGCATCGAGATCTCTTGCGCCAGGTCGCTATAGGCCTGCGCCGCGCGCGAGCCGGGGTCGTAGACATTGATCGGCTGTCCGTGGCTGGGCGCCTCGGCGAGACGCACCGCCCGCGGGATCCGGACGCGCGCGACGAGCTCCGGGAAATGCCGGATGACCTCCTCGGTCACCTGCATGGACAGCCGGTTGCGCCGGTCCTCCATGGTCAGGACGATCGCGAGGACCTCGAGTTTCGCATTCAGGCGCTGGCGGACCGCCTCGATGGTGGCCAGGAGCTGCGCCAGACCCTCCAGCGCGTAGTACTCGCACTGGACGGGAATCAGCACCGCGTCGGCCGCTGCGAGGGCATTGACGGTCAACAGGCCAAGCGACGGCGGGCAGTCGATGAGGACCGTGTCGTACTCCTTCTCGGATCGAAGCGCTTCGCGCAGACGGAACTCGCGGGCCATCAACGGCACGAGCTCGACCTCTGCGCCGGCCATCTCCGGAGACGACGGGAGCAGGTCGAGGCCGGCAACCTCGGTAGAGACGACGGCCGTTCGCAGCGGTTCATCGCGCACCAGAACGCCGTATATCGATTGCGGCCGGTCCTTGCCGATACCCAATCCGCTCGTGGCGTTGCCCTGCGGATCGAGGTCGATCAGGAGCACGCGGGAGCCCTTTTCGACGAGGGCGGCGGCGAGGCTGATGGCAGTTGTCGTCTTCCCCACTCCGCCTTTCTGGTTACTTATGGCGAGGACATTCACGGCGTGACAAACGTGAAACATTTGGCGCCAGGGCATCCGGAGGTCGTCCTTTGCTGCCCCACTGGAGACGCCTATTGTAGCCGAAATGGCCCCGAGACAGAAACTGGACGCTCCTGCGCTAGTGCATTGGAGGTAACTCTCCCAGCACTCGCCGTAGTGGCGAGCTACCTCTTTGGAAGCATCCCCACGGCGGTCATCGCCGCCCGCTTGGCGGGCCGTCCAGACCCTCGGACGGTGGGCACCCGGAACGCTGGATCGACCAATGTGGCCCTCACCGTCGGCAAGATCGCCGGCGTGGCCGTCCTCTTGATCGACCTGTTCAAGGGCGTCATCGCGGCGATCGTCGGCGTCGCCGTCGGGGGCACCCTGACCGGTGATCTCTGCGCGCTCGCGGCGGTCACCGGGCAGATCGCACCGGTCTTCGCCGGTTTCCGGGGTGGGAAAGGAGCGGCCACCACTCTTGGGGGGTACTTCGGCCTCTGGGTCCCCCTCGCACTGCTCGGCCTGGCGAGCTGGGGGCTCGGCCTCCTGACGATCCGCCGCTTCGTCATCTCGACAGTCACCGCGATCATCGCTCTCGCGGTCATCTCGGTCGTCCTTCGAGAGCACGTCAGCTACGGGATCGGCGCGGCGCTCCTCACGCTCTACGCGCATCGAAGGGACCTCGCAGCCTGGCGTCGCGGCGAAATGCCCACCATCCGCGAAGCGGTGCGGGATAATCGCTCGAGATGAGTCAACTGAGCGCGCTGAACGCGGCCCGCTGGAGTCCGACCCTGAAGCGCACGACGATCGCGCTGCTCTTCATTGCGGCGTTGTTCCTGATCTATCGGGCCGGGGACATCGTCCGCCCGTTCCTGTGGGCCGCGATCCTCGGCTACATCCTGCTGCCGCTCGTGCGGATCATCGAGGAGCGCCTCCGCGGCCGACGCAACCTCGCCGCGGCCGTCGTGTTCATCGCCGTGCTGGTGTTCATCGTCGGCGGGGTCCGCTTCCTGGCCCCCCTCGCGGTCGGCCAGATGCAAACGTTCCAACGGGTGCTACCAACTTTGATTGCAAACGCCCAGAACACGCTCGCCGAGACCCTCGATCAGGTGGGCGCGGAGGATCTGGTCCCGATCGTCTTCGGCCCCATTTCGACGGCACCGATCGAGATCACGCGGAGCGTCGCGACCCTCGCCGTGCCGTTCATCGTCGGGTTCTCCCACTTCCTGCTCGAGTTCCTGGTGTTCCTCATCGGCCTGTTCTTCTTCCTCCGTGACTTCCCGCGGCTCCTCGGCTGGGTGCGCCGCATGATCCCGCCGGCCTCGCGCCACGAGCTCCTCCCGCTCGGCGCTCAGGTCAGCCTCCTGCTCGGACGCTATGTCCGGGGACAGCTGGTCCTGGTCGTCATCATGTCCGTAGCAACCACAATTGGTCTCACACTGTTCGGCGTGCCGTTCAGCCTCCTGCTCGGGATCATGACCGGCGTCCTCGAGGTCATCCCGATCATCGGGCCGATCACCGCGGGGGCCATCGCGTGCCTCGTCGCCCTCGGCAACCCGAACCCGTTCGGCTGGTCCCAGCTCCTCTATGTGGCGGCGATCGCGATCATGTACACGGTCCTCCGGCACGCCGAGGACTATTTCGTGATCCCGCTGATCATCGGGCGGATCGTTCGCCTGCACCCGGCGCTCGTGATCTTCGCCCTCCTCAGCGGCGGCGCGGTGTTCGGCCTCCTCGGCGTCATCCTCGCCGTACCCGTCGCGGCGACCCTGCGCCTCGTCCTCATCTACGTGAGCGCGAAGCTCCGAGACGAGGACCCGTACCCGCAGCTCGAGCACGAGCTCGCCGAGGAGGGGGAGCGGGTCATCGAGCCGGGGCCGATGCGAACGCTCGACCCGCGGCCACGCACCTAGCCCCCTCGTAGGAGCGGGATCGTGCGAGTCGTCCTGGCGATCGCGCTGCCGCTCGCGGCCGCTCTGCTCCAAAGCGCCGTCGTCCCGTTCATCTCCGTCGGCGGCGCGCGCCCGAACCTCCCGTTCCTGGTGGCGGGCTCGTGGTCGTTGGCTGCGGGGGCCGGTGAGGGCGTGTGGTGGGCGTTCATCGGGGGCCTCGCCGCGGACCTCTTGTCGGGGGGGCCGCTCGGGGCGTTCGCTGCCGCGGCGCTCCCGCCGGTCGCGGCCCTCGGACTGGGGGAGCGTCCGGCCCCCCGGCCGACACCGGTGCTCGTGGGAGCCTCGTTCCTGACGGCCGCCGCGTTCGCCGCGGGCGTGCTCTACGCCCTCGCCCTCTCGATCGCCGGCATCCCGGGCCCGGATCCCACCGACCTCGCGATCCAGATCGGCGGCGGGGCGATCTTCACCGGGATCCTCGCGATCGCTACCTATCCGATCGCCCGCTGGATCTCGCGGAGGACCGAGAAACAGGCATCCTTCTAAGGGTGAAGACCGGGGAGCGCCCTCGCGCGTTCGTGCGTCCATACCGTTTCGTCGCGGTCGGGCTGGTCTTCGCCGTCCTGCTCGGCGTCCTGACCGTTCGACTGTGGGACCTGCAGCTCGTGCAGGGCCAGCACTACCGCAGCCTCGCTGAGGACAACCGGCTCCTCCGGCTGCCGGTCGCGGCGGACCGCGGCATCGTCGTCGATCGCAACGGCACCGTCCTCGTCCGCAACATCCCGGGGTTCGCGGTGAGCATCGTCCCGATCGATCTTCCGAAGGGTCGGGAGGCCGACGTCGCGCTGCGCATCGCGACGCTCGTGGGCCGCGACGTCGCCGAGGTCCTCAAGGCCGTCGCGGACCAGCGCGTGCGCAATCCCTATGAGCCGACCAAGATCTCGACGAAGCCGATCCCCCGTGAGGTCGCGCTTCTGCTGACCGAGCGCGCTGATGCGTATCCGGGTGTACGCATCGACGCAGAGTCGATCCGTCAGTACGTCGACGGTCCGCTCTACTCGCCACTCGTCGGATACACCGGACCGGTCACGGAGGACGAGCTCACGAAGCTGCGCGATGAGGGCTACCTCCCGACCGACCAGATCGGCCGCACCGGCC
>JANLWM010000347.1:0-6754 GCA_031364525.1 Chloroflexota bacterium
CGACCCGCGGGACGCCCGCGCAGCATCGGAGAACATCGTGCCGTCAGCGACCGGCGCCGCCCGAGCGGTCGCGCTCGTCATCCCCGAGCTCAAGGGCAAGTTCACCGGCATGGCGTTCCGCGTGCCGACGCCGACCGTGTCGGTGGTCGACTTCACCGCGCTCCTCGGGCGAGAGGTGACGAAGGACGAAGTGAATGCGGCGTTCAAGCGCGCGTCCCTCGGCGATCTCAAGGGGATCCTGGCCTACACCGAGGAGCCCCTTGTCTCCATGGATTTCAAGGGCGATCCCCATTCGACCATCGTCAGCGCGATGGACACGATCGTCCTTGGGAACATGGTGAAGATCGTCTCCTGGTATGACAACGAGTGGGGCTACGCCTGCCGGCTCGCCGACATCACGGCGTTCGTCGCCTCGAAGCTCAGCGCCAAGCAGCCCGCCGCCGCGACCGCGTAGCCCGTTGGGCAAACGCACGATCGCCGCGCTCGACGCGAAGGGCAAGCGGGTCCTCGTCCGCGTCGACTTCAACGTGCCGGTCGAGAGAGATCCGCCGCGCGTCGCGGACGATACCCGCATCAGGGCGGCGCTTCCGACCATCAAGGCGCTCCGCGAGCAGGGCGCGATGATCGCCTTGTGCTCGCACCTTGGTCGGCCGTCGGGCCCTGATCGCAAGCTCAGCCTCGCTCTCGTCGCGTACCGCGCCGCCGAGCTCCTGGGGGTTCCGGTGGCGATGGCTCACGACTGCGTCGGGCCGGAGGTCTCGCGGCAGGTCCGCGAGCTCAAGGCCGGCGAGGTGCTCATGCTGGAGAACGTCCGGTTCCATCCTGAAGAGGAGCAGAACGACCCGGCCTTCGCGAAGGCGCTCGCCGCCGGCTTCGATGCGTACGTGAATGACGCCTTCGGCGCCGCGCACCGCGCGCATGCTTCGACCGATGGCGTCGCCCACGTCCTTCCCGCGTACGCGGGGCTTCTGCTGGATAGGGAGCTGCGCGTCCTCACGGCGCTCCTCGAGTCACCGGCTCGGCCGTTCGTGGCGGTGATCGGCGGCGCCAAGGTGAGCAGCAAGATCGACGTCCTGAAGGCGCTCGTCGCCAAGGCCGACGTCATCGCGATCGGGGGCGGCATGGCGAACACCTTCCTCTCGGCCACCGGCACGGACGTGAAGGCCTCGCTGAGCGAGCCGGATCGCGCCGCGGATGCCCGCGCGATCCTCGCCGCAGCCAAGGACCGCGGCGCCGAGGTGCTCCTTCCGGTCGACATGCGCTGGTCCCGGGACGGGCAGGAGAAGATCTTGGACATCGGCGAAGCGACCGAGCGCCTGTTCAGTGGGCGCATCGCGGACGCCAAGTCGGTCTTCTGGAATGGCCCGATGGGCCTGTTCGAGCAGCCGGAGTACGCGCACGGCACCGAGGCGATCGCGCGGGCTATGGCCGCAAGCTCGGCCGTGACGGTCGTCGGAGGTGGGGAGTCGGTGCAGGCCGTGGAGCAGCTCGGCCTCGCCGGCAAGATGACCCACGTCTCGACCGGCGGCGGCGCCGCGCTCGAGCTGATCGAAGGGAAGAAACTACCCGGGGTGGAGGCGATCCCGAATGAGTGATGCCACGATCGAGATGATCCGGTCGCGTGAGGTGCTGGATTCGCGCGGGGATCCCACGGTGGCCGTGGACGTGTACCTCGCCAGCGGCGTCGTCGGGACGGCGATGGTCCCTTCCGGCGCCTCCACCGGTGCCCACGAAGCCGTGGAGCTTCGCGACGGTGACCGGAAGCGCTACGGCGGCAAGGGCGTCCTCAAGGCGGTCGGCAACGTCGATGACATCATCGCGCCGGAGCTGATCGGGGAGCAGGCCACCGACCAATCCGCGATCGACGCGGTGCTGCGCGAGCTCGATGGCACGACCGACAAGTCACGGCTCGGTGCGAACGCGATGCTCGGTGTGTCGCTCGCGTGCGCTCGCGCCGCTGCGGCGGATGTCGGCCAACCCCTCTATCGCTATCTCGGCGGACCGATCGCGCGCACGTTGCCCGTGCCGCTCATGAATGTGCTGAACGGCGGGCGGCACGCCACCGATTCGGCCGATATGCAGGAGTACATGCTCGCCCCCATCGGTGCCGGGTCCTTCCGGGAAGCAGTGCGCATGGGTTCCGAGATCTTCCACGCACTCAAGAAGCTGTTGCACGACAAGGGCATGGGGACGGGCGTCGGCGACGAGGGCGGCTTCGCACCGTCCGGGTTGACGTCGAACGAGGAGCCGATCGAGCTGATCCTGAGCGCGATCGAGGCCGCCGGCTACAGGCCCGGAGCGGACTGCGCGATCGCTCTCGACCCGGCGGCGACCGAGCTCTTCTCCGGTGGCACGTACACCCTCGCCCGCGAGAAGGCCACGCTCGACAGCGCCGCGATGGTGAAGAAGTACGCCCAGTGGCGGGACAAGTACCCGCTCGTGTCGATCGAGGATGGCCTGGCGGAGGATGACTGGGACGGCTGGAAGCAGCTCACGAAGACGCTCGGCGACCGGGTCCAGCTCGTTGGCGACGACCTGTTCGTCACGAACGTGGAGCGCATCCGCCGCGGGGTCAACGAGGGCTGCGCGAACGCGGTGCTCATCAAGCTCAATCAGATCGGCACGCTCACCGAGACGATCGAGGCCGTCGAGCTCGCGCACCGCTCGGGCTACGCGGCGGTCATCTCGCACCGGTCCGGCGAGACCGAGGACACCACCATCGCCGACCTCTGCGTCGCGCTGAACACCGGACAGATCAAGACCGGGTCGCTCTCACGGAGCGAGCGCGTCGCAAAGTACAACCGCCTGATGGAGATCGAGCTCGAGCTTGGTGACGCCGCCCGCTATCCGGGCCGCGATACCTTTCCGCGTTTCGCGCGGGGCTAGGCCGTCGCGGACCTCGTCCGCTTGGCGAGCCGGCTCTTGCGTCGGGCTGCGGCGTTCTTGTGGATGCCGCCGCGCTTCACGGCCTTGTCCAGCGCACTGGCCGCGGCCTTCACCGCGTCCGCCGCACCGTCGGACTTCGAGTCGATGGCGGCGCGCGCCGTCTTCACGGCCGTGCGCGACGCCGAGCGCGCGAGGGTCTTGATCGCAGCGCGTCGGGGCGCCTGTCGGATCCGCTTGAGGGCTGAGCGCTTCTTCTTTGCCATATCCGCAAGTCTATTCATACTTCGACGAACATGCAGATGAGCGTCGGGCGGGCGTCGCTCTTCATGATCGTCACCCTCATCGCGAGCCGCCTGCTGGGCTGGCTCCGCCTCTCGGTCATCGGAGCCAAGTTCGGCCAGTCCCCGGAGCTCGACGCGTTCTGGGCCGCGTTCCGGATCCCCGACACGCTCTTCAACCTGCTCGTGGCCGGCGCGCTCGCGAGCGCGTTCATCCCGGTCTTCACCGGCTATCTCGCGAAGGAACGCGAGGACGAGGCCTGGCGCGTCGCGTCGAGCGTCATGAACGCGATCGTCCTGCTGCTCGTCGGCCTCTCGGCGGTCATGTGGATCCTCGCACCGTGGATCGTCCCCATGCTCGCGCCGTTCTCGGACCCACATCAAGTGGAGACGACCATTCACCTCTCGCGGATCATGCTGCTCAGTCCGATCTTCATGGGCTTGTCGGCGCTCTTCACCGGCATCCTGAACTCGTACCGCCAATTCCTTTCGGGCGCGACCGCGCCGCTCGTCTACAACTTCGTGATCATCCTGTTCGCGTTCTTCCTGTCCCCGTTCCTCGGGATCGAAGCCCTCGCCTGGGGGACGGTCGCGGGCGCGCTGATGATGTGGCTGGTCCAGGTGCCGGAGCTCACGTTCCGGCGCACCCGCTACAAGCTCACGCTCGATCTGTCGCACCCCGGTGTGCGGGAGATCGTCCGCCTCACCGTGCCGCGGACGCTGGCCCTTGGCGCCGTCCAGCTCATCTTCATCGTGGACACGTATCTCGCGGCGAAGATGCCTGAAGGCTCGCTCACCGCGCTCAATTACGCGTTCCAGCTCATGCAGCTTCCGCTCGGCGTGTTCTCGATCGCGATCAGCGCGGCGGTCTTTCCGACGCTGTCGCGTTACGCGGCGCAGGGACTGCAGACCCGGATGCGGGACATCCTCCAGCAGGCGATCCGCTGGATCCTGTTCCTGACCTTGCCGACGGTCGTGATGATGATCGTGCTGCGCCGCCCGATCGTGAACCTGTTGTTCCAATACGGAGAGTTCGGGCCGGTGGCGCGCGAGGCGACGCAGGAGGCGTTCCTCTTCTACTCGCTCGGCCTTGCCGGCCACGCGCTCATCCAGATCCTCGCGCGCGCGTACTACGCGTCCAAGGACACGCGGACGCCGCTGGCCCTGACCCTCGTCTCCATCGGGACGAACGTCATTCTTTCGGTCCTGCTCGCTCCGACATATGGGATCAACGGTCTCGCGTTCGCCAACTCCGTCGCCACGCTCGCCGAAGCCGCGCTCTTCCTCGCGCTTCTCGCGCCGCGGGCGCGGCTCAGGATCGGCGGCCTCGGCGGCTCGTCGCTCAAGGTCACCGCGGCGAGCCTGCTGATGGGGATCGCGATGTTCGGGTTCATCCGGGCGACCAACATCACGGTGGACCTGCAGCAGACCAAGCCGGGCCTCTTCCTGCAGACCGCGATCGCCATCGCGGTCGGGCTCGCGGCCTACCTTGGCGCAGCGACGCTGTTCCGCGTCACCGAGCTTGCCGAGATCACGGCCGCGGTCCGCGCGCGCCTTGGGCGCCGGAGCACCGAAGTCACCTAGGCTCGTCGAATGCCTGATCCGCGCCAGCGCATCCGCAACTTCAGCGTCATCGCCCATGTCGACCATGGGAAGACGACGTTGTCCGACCGCATCCTCGAGCTCACGGGCACGGTGTCAATGCGGGAGATGCGGGATCAACTCCTCGATTCGATGGACCTGGAGCGCGAGAAGGGCATCACCATCAAAGCCCGCGCGGTCCGGATGGCCTGGACCAAGGACGGCGACTCATACGAGATCAATCTCATCGACACGCCCGGTCACGTCGACTTCAACTACGAGGTGAGCCGGTCGCTCGCGGCGTGCGAGGGTGCGGTCCTGCTGGTCGACGCATCGCAGGGCATCGAGGCCCAGACGCTGGCGAACGCGTACCTCGCCGTGGAGCAGGGGCTCGAGGTGGTACCCGTCATCAACAAGGTCGACCTGCCGAGCATCGATATCGGCCTCGTGCGCGAGGATCTTCGCACCACCCTCGGGTTCAAGGACGAAGAGGTGTTGCTCGCGTCGGGCAAGACCGGTCTGGGTGTCGCGGAGATCTTGAATGCCGTCGTCGAACGGGTCCCACCACCGAGCGGCGATCCCGACGCCCCGCTGCGCGCGCTCATCTTCGACTCGCACTACGACCAGTACAAGGGTGTGGTCGCGCACGTCCGCATCATCGACGGGAGCGTCGCGCACGGCGACCGGATCCTGCTCATGGCGACCGCGAAGGAGAGCGAGCTGCTCGAGCTTGGGGTCTTCGCGCCGGACGCCGTCCCGATCCAGCGCCTTGCGACCGGAGAGGTCGGCTACGTCGCCACGGGGCTGAAGGCCGTCGCCGACTGCCGCGTCGGTGACACCCTGACCCTCGCGTCGCGGCCCGCGGCCGAGCCGCTGCCCGGCTATCGGCCGGCGAAGCCGATGGTGTTCGCCGGCTTCTACCCGACGTCGTCGGAGGACTACCCGGCACTGCGTGACGCCCTCGAGAAGCTGAGCCTGAACGATGCCTCGCTCGTGTACGAGCCCGAGAGCTCGCAGGCCCTCGGCTTCGGGTTCCGCGCCGGCTTCCTCGGCCTCCTTCACATGGACATCGTCCAGGAGCGCCTCGAGCGGGAGTACGACGTCGACCTGATCGCCACATCGCCGTCCGTCGAATATCGCGTCATCACGCATGGCGAGACCGAGATCGCGATCGACAACCCGGCCCACCTGCCGGATCCGGGAACGATCACCGAGGTGAAAGAGCCCTGGATGAAGGTGACCATCATCGTCCCGCAGCACTACGTGGGGCCGATCATGGATCTCGCGCAGAACAAGCGCGGCGTCCTCATGGACATGAGCTACGTCGATCCGACCCGAGCGATGCTGACGTACGACATGCCCCTGGCCGAGGTCATCGTTGACTTCTACGACACGCTGAAGAGCCGTTCGCAGGGGTACGCGTCGCTCGACTACGAGCTGCGCGAGTACCGGGCGGCGGATCTCGTCCGGCTCGACATCCTCGTGGCCAGCACCGTCGTTGACGCGCTCTCGATGATCGTGCACCGCGAACGCGCGATGGGCATTGGCCGCGCGCTCACGGCCAAGCTCCGCGAGCTCATTCCGCGGCAGATGTTCGACGTCCCGATCCAGGCCGCGATCGGCGGGAAGGTCATCGCGCGCGAAACGGTGAAGGCGACGCGCAAGGACGTTCTTGCGAAGTGCTACGGCGGCGACATCACCCGGAAGAAGAAGCTTCTCGAGAAGCAGAAGAAGGGCAAGAAGCGGATGAAGATGGTCGGCGCCGTCGAGATCCCGCAGGAGGCCTTCCTCGCCGTCTTGCGGATCAAAGAGGACTGATGCGCGCACACCGTCCGTTCAGGGTCGCGTACGAGCATCCGACGCAGCTCCTCGCGTCGACGTTCCTGCGCGCGCTCGCCCTGGACGCGCACGCCCTCGTCTGGGAGCGGCTCTCGCGCGAGTCGCGCGGCCTGCTCGAGGGGAGCTATGCCGCAGCGGCGCACATCGCCCTCCATCGCGCGGCGGCAGTC
>JANLWM010000370.1:0-3111 GCA_031364525.1 Chloroflexota bacterium
CTCGCCCGCGCGATCGCGGAAAAGCCACCGATCGCCGTCCGCCTCGCGACCGAGGCCATCGACCTCGCATACAACTCGACGCTGGACGCCGGCCTCGAGTTCGAGCGAAAGGCGTTCTACCTCCTTTTCTCCACGGAGGACAAGAAGGAGGGCGTCGACGCGTTCATGACCAAGCGGAAGGCCGTGTTCAAGGGCAAGTGACCTCGCCGCTCCGGATCGAACGCGATGGCAGCGTCGCGGTCCTGACGCTCGATCGTCCCGACGTCCTGAACGCGTTCGACGAGTCGCTGACGTCCGCGCTCGCGGCGGCGATGACCGAGGCCGCGGGAGACGCCGCTGTCCGCTGCGTGCTGCTCACCGGCGCCGGACGGGCGTTCTCTGCAGGCCAGGATCTGCGCGATCGGGCCGCGGGCCTCGCCGAGGGTACGGAGCTCCGGCTTGGCGATGAGCTTCGCCGCCGTTACCACCCGATCGTCACGACGATCCGCGACATGCGGAAGCCGGTCGTCGCCGCGGTGAATGGGGTCGCAGCCGGAGCCGGTCTGGGCCTGGCGCTGTCCTGCGACATCCGGGTCGCCTCGGAGTCGGCGACGTTCCGCGCCGCCTGGTCCAAGGTCGGCCTCGTTCCGGATGCGGCATCGGCCTACTTTCTGCCGCGCCTCGTCGGGTGGGGTCGTGCGATCGACATCATCTTCAGCGGCGAGCCGTTGGCGAGCGGCGAAGCCCTCCGGATCGGGCTCGCCACACGGGTCTGGCCCGACGCGGAGTTCGCGGATCGCAGCCATGCGTACGCGCGCGATCTCGCCGCCGGTGCGACGGAGGCCTACGCGCTCACGAAGGAAGGGCTGAACAGCGCCTGGGATCGCGGCCTGCGCGACTTTCTCGACGTCGAGGCGTCGCTGCAGGACCGTGCCGGGCGGACCGCCGACTATGCCGAGGGCGTGCGCGCCTTCCTCGAGAAACGGGCCGCCCGGTTCCGAGGTTCCTGACCCGCCTTTCTCCCGCTGAAAAAAGGCCGCGTTGGCGGCCGGACAG
Source organism: Chloroflexota bacterium (assembly GCA_031364525.1). Taxonomy (GTDB): domain Bacteria; phylum Chloroflexota; class Limnocylindria; order P2-11E; family P2-11E; genus UBA4735. The sequence continues at coordinate 1,036 of JANLWM010000370.1, forward strand.
CTATCGTTCGCCCGCGACCCGCGTTGTGGGAGGGCACTGATGACCACGAAGAACGAGCTCGCATCGAAGCGTGGCTACCACTACCGGATGTCCCGGCGCGCATTCCTGATCTCGACGTCGGCAGCCGCGCTCGCGGCATGCGCGCCGGCATCGTCGACCGGCGGGAACGCGGCCTCGTCCGCGGCCGCGACGGCGGCGGCGACCGCGGGGAAGACCCTGAAGGTCGGGCAGCTCCTCCCGTTCACAAAGGTCTACGCCGCCCTCGGCGAATCGATGCGGCGCTCGACGGACCTCTACCTCAAGACGAAGAGCAACAAGCTCGCGAACCGTCCGGTCAGCGTGATCTACGAGGACGAGGCGAATGACCCGCAGGTCGGCCTCGCGAAGACCCGGAAGTTCATCGATCAGGATCAGGTCGACGTGATGCTCGGCGTCGTCGCGACGCCGATCGCGTATGCGATCCGCAACGACGTCGACGCCGCGAAGCTCGTCTACATCGCGACGAATGCGGGCGGCAACGCGCTCACCCGCACCACGACCGACTGCAAGCCGGCGTGCAAGAGCCCGTACATCTTTCGCTCGTCGTTCAGCTCATGGCAGATCAGCGAGCCGATGGGCGAATACATGGCCGGGAAGAAGGGCGTGAAGGAGGTCTTCACGTTCGTCGCGGACTACGGGTTCGGCACCGAGTCGGCCGCCGACTTCACGACCGGCTTCACCAAGGGCGGCGGAAAGATCACCGGGTCGCTCAAGGCGCCACTTGGGAGTGCCGACTTCGTCCCTTTCGTGACCCAGCTCAAGGCCCAACCGACAAAGGACATCTACTCCTTCTTTTCCGGGGCGGACGCGGTGAAGTACATCCAAGCCTGGAACACGCTCGGCCTCCCGGCCTTGGGATACAGGATGAACGGCGCCGGCTTCCTGACCGAGCAGGACGTGCTCGCGGTGGTGAAGGATCAAGCGAACGGCGCGATCACCTCGCTCTTCTGGGCCGTGGAGCTCGACACGCCGGAGAACAAGTCGTTCAAGGACGCGTATCAGAAGGAATACAACCTGCTGCCGGATGTCTTCGCGGTGCAGGCGTGGGACGGCATGCGAGCGCTGGACGAGGCGCTGCAGAAGACGAACGGCGACACGTCGGACAAAGCGAAGCTCATCGCGGCGCTCGAGGCCGTCAAGTTCAACAGCCCGCGCGGCGCCTTCGAGTTCGACAAGGACACCCACAACCCGATCCAGGACATGTACATCCGCGAAGTGAAGACCGTGAACGGCCAAGCCGTGAACACGATCAGCGACAAAGTCGGGCGGGTGACCGACCCGGGCAAGTGACCGTGGCGTGACGTTCCAAGACGCGCTGCAGCAGGCGCTGAACGGTCTCTCGTTCGGCGCCTTGCTGTTCATCCTGGCTGCCGGCCTGTCCCTCATCTTCGGGATGATGGATGTCGTCAACCTGGCGCACGGTGCCTTCTACATGCTCGGCGCGTACGTCGCGCTCTCGGTGACCCGCGTCACGGGCTCGTTCTGGGTCGCCCTTGTCGTCGCCCCGCTGGTACTCGCCGTCGTCGGGCTCGTGATCGAGCCGGTGTTGCTGCGGCGACTCCGTGGCCGCCACCTCGATCAGGTGCTCGTCACCATCGGGCTCTCGCTGGTGATCGCCGACTTCATCCGGCTCCGCGATGACTGGGGTTGGGGCGCCACCGTCAGAGCCCTGCCGCTTCCCACGGGGCTCGACCGTTCCATCCTGATCGCCGGCAGCGACTACCCGACCTACCGGATCTTCGTCATTGCCTTCGCGAGCGCCCTGGCGCTCCTTCTCTATGTGGTCCACCGGCGCAGCCGGATCGGCGCGCTCGTGCGGGCAGGCGTCGGGGACGCTCAAATGCTCGCCGCCCTCGGGGTCGACACCGACCGCCTCTTCACGCTCACGTTCGCGGTGGGGGCGGGTCTGGCGGGGCTCGCCGGGGTCATCGCGGCGCCGGTGTTCGGTCTGCAGCCGGGGATGGATGTCGACGCGCTCATCTATTCACTGATCGTCGTCGTGGTCGGTGGTCTGGGGTCCCTGTCCGGCGCGGTCGC
>JANLWM010000382.1:0-13174 GCA_031364525.1 Chloroflexota bacterium
GCTCGAGCGCGTCATGGTGGAGTTCGCGGACGCCGAGCACGACGTGCTCGTGTGCACGACGATCATCGAGTCAGGCCTCGACATCCCCAACGTGAACACCATCGTCATCGACCGCGCCGGCACGCTCGGGCTCGCGCAGCTCTACCAGCTGCGTGGCCGCGTCGGGCGGAGCGCCGAAAAGGCGTACGCGTACCTCCTCTACACAAAGGAGGCGACGCTCACGGAGCAGGCCCGCGCGCGGCTGCAGGCGGTCTTCGAGGCGAGCGAGCTCGGCGCCGGATTCAAGATCGCGATGCACGACCTCGAGATCCGCGGCGCGGGGAACATCCTCGGTGCCGAGCAGCACGGCCACGTCGCCGCCGTCGGCTTCGAGCTGTACGCCCAGCTGCTCGAGGAGGCGGTCAACGAGCAGCGCGGCACGAAGCCCCTTGCTGCGGCGGTGTCCGAGACGGTCGTCGATCTGTCGCTCGCGACCGCGATCCCCGACGAGTACATCCCGGCCCGCGCGCGCAAGCTCGAGATGTACCGCCGGCTCGCGGAGCTGAGCGAGCTCGACGACCTCGTGGCCCTTCGCGAGGAGCTGAAGGACCGGTACGGTGCTCCGCCCGAGCCGATGCGCAACCTCCTTTACGGTGTCGAGGTGAAGCTGCGGGCGGCTCGAGCCGGTGCGACGGAGGTCCGCGTGCGCGGCGCGGAGCTTCGCATCGGCATGGGTCGCGACCTCGGCGATCCCGATCGAAGGATCCTCCTCGCCATGTTCCCGAAGGCGCAGCACGGCCAGCGTCAGATCCGCGCATCGATCGTCGAGGCGCGCGGCGACTGGCGGGACGCCCTCACCGGGCTGCTCGAGGGATTCGCGGCGTGACCAAGCGCGCCATCTCGACCGACGCCGCACCGAAGGCCATCGGCCCGTACAGCCAGGCGATCATCGCGGGCGACCTCGTGTTCGTGTCCGGCCAGGCCGGCATCGATCCGGTGACCGGCGCCGTGGCCCTGGGGGTCGAGGCCCAGGCCGAGCAGGCGCTGCGGAACGTCGCCGCGATCCTGGAGGTCGCGGGGTGCTCGATGGCCGATGTGGTGAAGACGACGCTCTGGCTCACCGATGCCGCGCACTTCACGCTCGTCAACGCCATCTACGCCCGCCACCTGCCGGAGCCTGCGCCGGCCCGCTCGACGCCGATCGTCGCGGCCCTGCCGCGCGGATTCCTCATCTCGGTCGACGCGATCGCGGTCAAGCCGCAGTGATGAACGCATGAGGATCGGGATCGACCTCGACGACGTCGTCGCGGAGTGCGCGGTCCCGTACCTCCGAGCGTTCGCGGAGCGGTTCCGGCTGGAGATCCCCGAGGAGGATCTCGGCTGGCAGACGCTCTCGGCGATCGAGACGGTCAGTGGCGAGGAAAAGGACCGCTTCCGCAGCGAGCTCTATGACTCCAAGTTCTTCAGCCGGCTGGAGCCCTATGCGGATTGTCCCGATGTGGTCGAACGCATCGCCTCCGCCGGGCACGAGATCTACTTCATCACCGCCCGCGCCGAGCTCCGGCGCGTCGTGACCGAGACCTGGCTGCGCGAACAGGGACTCATCCAGCACGCGCGGGCAGTGCACCTCAAGCCCCACGGCGATTTCGACCCCACCGCGCCGCCCGGCCGATACGACCCGACGAGCTCCGCGAAGTACAAGGTCCGTTTGGCGAAGGAGCTCGAGCTCGAGGCGTTCTGCGAGGACGATGTGCTTATCGCCCGTTCCCTCGCGGAGGCCGGCATCCGGGTCTGGCTCTTCGATCACACCTGGAATCGCGAGCTGCGGCATCCGAACATCACCCGCGTGAATGCGTGGACCGATGTCGCCGCGGAGCTCGGGGTCTGAGCCCACCCACGACGCTCTACTTCGTCCGCCATGGCGAGAGCGCCGCGAACGCGGCTCACGTCTTCGCCGGACAGCGCGACAGCCCCCTGACCGATCGCGGTCGCGAGCAGGCGAAGGTGGTCGCCAAGGCGCTGGAGCATGTGCACTTCGACCGGCTCGTGACGAGCACGCTCTCGCGGACCCGCGACACCGCCGCCGAGATCGCCGCCGGGCGAGACATCCCGGTCGAGGCGTTCGACGAGCTCAAGGAGATCGATCTCGGCGAGGCGGCCGGGAAGCCGTTCGACGAGATGCGCGGGCTCCCGAACTACGACGGCGAGGGATTCACCCAGTGGCCCGGCGGCGAATCGCTCGACCAGGTCGTGACTCGCGCGATGCGGGTGATCGACGGCCTCGTGCGCGAGAGCTCCGGCCAGACCATCTGTATCGTGGGTCACGGTGGCGTGACCCGGATCCTCGTGAGCAAGTTCATGGGCGTGCTGCCGAAGCTCATCCGCGTGCCGGCGACGAATACGAACATCACCATCGCCACGTTCGACGACGAGAGCGGCTATGCGATCCAGGAGATGTTCAAGGACACGCATCTGGTCGAGATCGCATGATCTTCCGCTCCGCCCGCATCCCGGCCGCGGAGCTCGAGCGAGCCACCGGCTGGGCGTTGAAGCCGGAGGGCCTGTGCCATGACGACCGGTGCGTCCCGTTCCCGCATGATGCCGGCGGTGACCTGAGCCTCGCGGATGTCGCGAGCGCGCTCGGCATGCCGCTGGTCAAGGAGGAGGCGGCGGGACTCTGGGCCCTCGGACCGGGGGGCGGCGGTAAGGCCCTGGACGACCCGGATACCGCGGTCCTGCCCGACCTCGAGCTCCCCGATGTGAACGGCGATCCGTTCCGGTTCTCATCGCTGCGCGGTCAGAAAGTGCTGGTCGTCGCCTGGGCTTCATGGTGAGGCTGCCGGAACGACCTGCCCGTGTGGCAGGTCTTGCGCGAGGAGCTTCACCCGAAGGGGCTCGAGATCGTCTCTGTCGCCCTGGACGCGCGCGGCGCGGCCGTCGCTCGGCCGTGGATCGAGAAGGCCATGGCCCGCCATCCCTCGTTGATCGATGCGCCGCATCAGCTGGGCCGCCTCGGCGTGGCCAACGTGCCGACGGGGATCTGGGTCGACGAGACCGGCGTGATCGTGCGCCCGCCCGAGCCGGCGCATCCGCGCCGCCCCGCCTACAAGGACCAGGTCGTTCCCGCGGACGCCTCAGCAGTGGAGCGCGAGCGCGTCGAGATGGTGAAGGCGCTCCACGTCGAGCCGGACCGGTATGTCGCCGCGTTGCGCGACTGGGTCGAACGTGGGACAAAGAGCCGCTACGCGCTCGCTCCCGACGAGGTCGTCCGTCGCAGCCGGCCGCGCGGGCTCGATGAGGCGACCGCCGACGCGCACTTCGCGCTCGGTCGCGCGCTGCACGCGGAGGGCGACCCAGCCGGGGCCATCGCGCACTTCAAAGCGGCCCACCGGCTCCATCCGACGAACTGGACGTACCGCCGCGACGCGTGGGCGATGGCGGGTCCGGAGCACGCGTCGATCTACGGGACGACGTGGCTCGACGAGGTGAAGCGGGAAGGCGTCGAGCGGTACTACCCGCCCCTCGAGCTATGAGCGGCACTTCCGCTAATCTCTCGTCCGTGGCAGTCATCGCTCCGAAGGAGCTCGGCGAGCGCATCCGCGACATCGCCGATTTCCCGAAGCCCGGGATCCTGTTCAAGGACATCACGACGATGCTCAAGGACGGTGACGCCTTCAAGAGCGCGGTCGACGGGCTCCTCGCGAAGGTCAAGGGGAAGCAGATCGACGTCGTCGTCGGCATGGAGTCGCGCGGCTTCATCTTCGGCGCGCCGATCGCTTACGCCCTCGGCGTCGGGTTCGTTCCGGTCCGCAAGCTCGGTAAGCTGCCGGCCGAGGTCGTCAGCGTCGAGTACGACCTTGAGTACGGTTCGGCCACGCTCGAGATGCACAAAGATGCGATGAAGCCCGGATCGAAGGTCCTCATCGTCGACGACCTGCTGGCGACCGGCGGTACCGTCGCCGGCACCATCGAGCTGGTGAGGCAGCTCCAGGGCGAGATCGTGGCCCTCGCGTTCCTGATCGAGCTCAAGGCCCTTCACGGGCGCGACCGCCTGCACGGCTACGACATCGCGACCCTCATCGAGTTCTAGCGCCGACCGTCGCGTGAGGTCGATCCTCGCGCGCTTCCTCTGGGTCGGCTTGACCGCGTTCGGCGCGGCCCGCTGGACCAGCCTCGAGGCCGCGTTCGTGCGGCCGGGTCTGCTGCGCGAACAGGACTTCATCCGCGATCTTGCCATCGCCCAGACGCTCCCCGGACCGGCCATGGTCAACCTCGCCGCGCTGTGCGGGATGCGGCTCGGCGGTGTCCGCGTCGCCGTCGCGGCGACCGTACTCGTGCTCCTCCCGGGTCTCGTTGCGGTCACCGCCGCGCTCGTGTGGCTCAACGCGACCGATCCGTGGGTCGCTCGGCTCTTCCATGGCATCCTCGTCGGCGCGGTCGGTGTCGCCGCCGCCTCGTTCTGGCGCGGTGCGGGTCGGCTGCGCGGCGGCTCCGCACCCTCGCTCGCAGCTGCCACGTTCCTGCTCATCGCCGCCGGTCTGCCGATGTTCGCAGCGGTGCTCGGGGTCGGCGCCCTCGGCGTCCTGCGGTATCGCTGGTCGGCGCAGACGCTCCCGTGAGCCTCATCGATCTCGCCCTGCTCTTCCTGCGCGTCGGGGCGGTGAGCTTCGGCGGCGGGTCCTCGGTGCTCGCGGAGCTGCAGCACGACCTTGTTGACCAGCGCGCGGCGCTGACGCAACAGCAGTTCCTCACTGCGTACGCGCTGGGCCAGGCGACGCCGGGACCCGGGATCCTGTTCCTGGTGCCGATGGGCTTCTACGTCGCGGGCGCGCCCGGTGCCATCGTCGCACTCGTCGCGTTCATGGTCCCGCCGCTCTTCCTTCAGGTCATCGTCGCAAGTCAGTGGGAGCGGCTCTCGCGCTCGCCCTGGATCCGCGCGCTCGACCGGACCCTCGTTCCCATAAGCGTCGGCCTCATCGGCGCGAGCCTGCACGTGCTCGGTCTGCCGCTGCTCGGCGATCCGCGGGCCATCATCGGGCTCGTCGTGGCCGCGCTCATCGCCGTGATCCTGCGGCCGAACCCTGCGCTCATCGTGCTGGGCGGTGGCGCCCTCGGACTGCTCGGGGTCCTGTAGACTTGGGGTCCCACACGGACAACCGGCGGAGCCCCGCTTGGTCGTAGCCCTCGAGAATGGAGGAGCCTCATGACCGCGGCACCGCTGATGCCTGAGATCGAGCTTGACCCGCATGCTCCTGCCGCCGATGTGCGCGCCTTCTTCGAGCACGACCGCATCCTCGCCGCCTACGCGCTCGCGGATCTGGATCCCGAGAACGTTGACCGGTCGCGCTGGTGGATCGCCCGCCGCGAGGGCACGATCGTGGCGGCGGCGCTCCTGGTCGAGGTCCTCCCGTTCCGCCCCTGCTTCGCGATGGGGGAGACGGAGTCGCTGGCAGAGATCTTCCGCAACGGGCTCTCCGAGGCGCGCCTGATCCTCGCGACCCCGCCGAACGGTCGCCCGGCGATCGAGGCCAGCTACCGATTCGACCGCATCGACATCATGAATCGGATGTGGGTCCGGGCCGACACCTTCCGCCCCCGCGTGAACCAGACGCTCACCCGTCTTGGTCCCGATGAGCTCGACGACATCATCGACCTCTACGGGACCGCGTCGCGCTCGTACTTCACCGCCGCGCGGCTCGCGCGCGAGATCTACTTCGGGGTGTACAGCGGCCGGCAGCTCGTCGCTGCGGCGGGCACGCACGTTCGCTCGCGTGGCGCCAACATCGCCGCGGTGGGCAACGTGCTCACACGCTTGGCCTACCGCAACCGCGGCATGGCAACCTCCGTGACGTCGGCCGTGACGTTGGCCGCGTTCGACGAGCACCGTGATGTGGTGCTCAACGTTCGGCAGGACAACACCACCGCCGTCAGCGTCTACCGGCGCCTCGGGTACGAGGTGCACGCTCCATTCGTCGAGGGACCAGCAGTTCGCCGCGCCGTCTGGGAACGGCTTACCAAGAATCTATTCGGGAGAACATCATGACCGTAGCCACCAAGCCTCAGTCCGACGTCGCGGACCTTTCGCTCGCCGACGCCGGCTCGCGACGCGTCGAATGGGCGGCCCGCGAGATGCCCGTCCTCGCGAAGATCCGTGAGCGGGTCGCGAAGGAGCAGCCGTTCAAGGGCCTGCGGATCGGCGCGTGCCTCCACGTGACCACCGAGACGGCGAATCTTGCGATCACCCTCCGCGACGGGGGCGCGTCCGTCGCGCTGTGCGCCTCGAACCCGCTGTCGACGCAGGACGACGCCGCCGCCGCGCTCGTGCAGAACGAGGGCATCGCCGTCTTTGCGAGGAAGGGCGAAGACCGCGACACCTACTTCCGGCACATCGAGGCGATCCTCGAGACGAAGCCGCAGATCACGATGGACGACGGCGCCGACGTCGTGACGCTCCTCCACACGACCCGCAGGGAGCTGCTCAGCCACGTGAAGGGCGGCACCGAGGAGACGACCACCGGCGTGATCCGCCTTCGGGCGATGACCGCCGAGGGCGTCCTCGCGTACCCCATCGTGGCCGTGAACGAAGCGCGCACGAAGCACATGTTCGACAACCAGTACGGCACGGGTCAGTCCGCCATCGATGGCCTGCTCCGCGCCACCAACATCCTCATCGCCGGAAAGACGGCGGTCGTCGCCGGGTACGGCTGGGTCGGGCGGGGGGTCGCGTCGCGATTCCGCGGCATGGGCGCGAACGTGATCATCGTCGAGGTCGACCCGCTCCGCGGACTCGAGGCGGCGATGGACGGGTTCCTCGTGATGCCGATGGCCGAGGCCGCGAAGCGCGGTGACATCTTCATCACGACGACAGGCAACCTGAACGTCATCGGGGCCGCACACTTCCCGACCCTGAAGGACGGCGCGATCATCGCGAACGCCGGCCATTTCAATGACGAGATCGAGATCCCTGCGCTCGAGAAGCAGTCGAAGGGCAAGCGCACCGTGCGCGCGTTCGTCGAGGAGTACAGCCACCAGAGCGGGAAGAAGATCTTCCTCCTTGCCGAGGGCCGGCTCCTGAATCACGCGGCCGCGGAGGCGAACCCTGCGGCAGTGATGGACATGAGCTTCGCGAACCAGGTGCTCTCCATCGAGTACCTGCTCGGAAAGGGCAAGGATCTCAAGCCCGACGTGTACGCGGTGCCGGAGGACCTCGACGCGCTCATCGCGAAGCTCAAGCTTGAAGCGATGGGCATGAAGGTGGACACGATGACCGATGCCCAGAAGACGTATTCGAACTCCTGGAAGGCAGGGACCTAGCCATGACGACCAGCTTCATGCGCGCGGACAAGTGGCTCTTCTCCAGCGAGTCGGTCACCGAGGGTCACCCGGACAAGCTCTGCGATCAGGTGTCCGACGCGGTCCTGGACGCGCTCCTCGCCAAGGATCCGATGTCACGGGTCGCCTGCGAGACGGCGACGACGACCGGGACGGTGCTCGTCGCGGGTGAGATCACGACGACCGCGTACGCCGACGTCATCTCCATCGTTCGAGAGGTGGTCCGCGACATCGGATACACGAACGCGCACTACGGATTCGACTACGAGACCTGCGGCGTGCTGACCGCGATCAAGCCGCAGTCACCGGACATCGCGCAGGGTGTCGACCGGGCCCAGGACGACCGGGGGGAGCTCGGCGCGGGGGACCAGGGAATGATGTTCGGGTTCGCCGTGGATGAGACTCCCGAGCTCATGCCGCTGCCGATCACGCTTGCCCATTCGATCGCGAAGCAGCTCGCGAAGTCCCGTAAGAGCGGCGAGCTCAAGTACCTCCGACCAGACGGCAAGAGCCAGGTCACGGTCGAGTACCACAAGGGCGTGCCGAAACGGGTCCACACCGTCGTCGTCGCGACGCAGCACGACGACGAGGTCGACCTTGCTCGCATCCAGAAGGACGTCAAGGAAGCCGTGGTCCGCGCGGCGATCCCTGCGGAGCTGCTCGACAACGACACGAAGTACCTCATCAACGGCACGGGAAAGTTCGTGATCGGCGGCCCGATGGGTGACGCCGGTCTCACCGGCCGGAAGATCATCGTGGACACGTACGGCGGCGCTGCGCCGCACGGTGGTGGCGCGTTCAGCGGCAAGGACCCGACGAAGGTCGACCGCTCGGCCGCATATGCCGCGCGCTACGTCGCGAAGAACATCGTCGCGGCGAAGCTCGCGACGCGATGCCTGATCCAGATCGCGTATGTCATCGGACGCGCCAAGCCGGTATCGCTCAACGTCGAGACGTTCGGCACGGGCACCGTCGACGACGATGTGATCCGGCGGCTCATCGACGAGCACTTCGACTTCCGCCCGCAGGAGATCATCGAGCGCTTCAAGCTGCGTCGCCCGATCTATCGGCAGACGGCGTCGTACGGGCACTTCGGCAGGCCGGACCTCGACCTTCCGTGGGAGAAGACGGACCTCGCCGACACGTTCGCCCGGTCCGCCCGATCGGTGGGCACTTCTGGGAGCCGCACCGCAGCCGTGTAGCCCGCCCTGGCCGGGCTCCGGTCAGGTGGCCCCCCGCTTGCATGACTGGTGGGGGAGCCTCTGAAGGAGGGCAATGCTGTGGCACGAGATCTTGTTGTGCGCCCGCGCGGCACGTCGTGGGGCGCCGTTCTTGACGGGTGGCTCGCGACGGTCGGCGTCGCTGCCATCCTCACTCCGATCGTCGGACTTGTCCTCGCGAACCTGTACCAGGTCCGCGGATACTCATCCACCGTGCCGGTGCTTGCCGGCGTTGGCCTGTCCTACCTGATCGGTGGCTACGTCGCCGGTCGCATGGCCGGATACCGCACCAGCTGGCACGGGATGATGGTCGCGTTCTTCGGCCTCTTCGTCGTGCTGTCGCTGCTCGTCATCGACATCGCGCTTTCGCTCGGTCTCTTTGGGACCACCGGCCGCCTCGTGCAGCTCCTGCCCGCGATCATTGGTGGCAGCCTCTTCGTGTCGGCGGAGACCTTCGCATTCGGCGGTGCGCTCGGCATCCTCATCGCGATCTTCGCCGGCTGGTTGGGTGGCCTGCTGGCCCCTGCTCGGATCACCGAGCTCGTGGCCTCCGCCCCGGCCGTCGATCCGATCGCCGCGACCCCGGTCGTCGAGGAGACCACGACCACGACCGAGGTCCATCGCCCGCGCGACCGCTACCGGCTGCTTCCGAGCCCCGGGCTGAAGGGCGGCGAGCGCGTCGTCGAGCCCGTGACGGCTGAGGTCAAGCCCGAGCGCTGACCCGTGTTTCCTCGGTCTTCTAAGGAGGCGGGCTCGGGCCCGCCTCCTTTTCTGTGCGCGGAATCCTGAACCGGCACGGGTGGCCGGACGTATCCTCCAGCAGACCCTGAACGGGGTCTTTGGGGGTAGGGAATGTCTCGCTCGGTCTCGCGTGCCCTGGCGCTCCTCGTCGCGCTCACCGTGCTCCTCGCCGCGTGCACCGGCACGACCTCGGCTCCTACATCTCAGGCGCCCGGCGGCGGCGCGAAGGCCGCCTACGGCGGATCGGTCACCTTCGCGATGAATTCGGACATCAGCAACATGGATCCGATGCTGTCCGGCCTGTTCGTGGACCGGCACCTCATGTACGCGATGTACGACTCGCTCGTGCGGGTCACACCGAAGGGCGAGATCATCCCGTGGCTGTCGGCGCTGCCGACGATCTCGGCCGACGGCAAGTCCTATACCTTCAAGCTGCGGACGGACGTGAAGTATCACGACGGCACCGCGTTCGACGCCGACTCGGTGAAGTGGAACCTCGACCGGTACCGGACCACGACCGGATCACTACGGCTCGGTGAGCTCGCTCCGATCGATACGGTGACGGTCGTCGACCCATCCACCGTTCGGGTCGATCTCAAGGCGCCCTTCGCGCCGTTCGTCTCCGTCCTCGTCGACCGCTCCGGCATGATGCTGTCCCGCAAGACAGTCGAGGCCGGCGGCGCCGACTTCACCCGCAAGGCGTTCAAGGCGGGCAGCGGCCCGTTCATCCTCACCGAGGCGGTGAAGGACGACCACTACACGTTCGTGAAGAATCCTGACTGGTGGGGCAAGGCCGCCAACGGCGACAAGCTCCCGTACCTCGACACCGTGATCATCAAGCCGATCACCGACAGCGATGTGCGGCTCACGAACGTGAAGACCGGACAGGTGCAGGCGACCAACGCGGTCACCGGCAAGGACGTGCCTACGGTGAAAGCCGACCCGAACCTTGTGTACCAGGAGATCGCAGGCATCGGATACAACAGCCTCGTCCCGAACCGCGCACCCGGCTTCCTGTTCAGTGAGCCGCGGTACATCAAGGCGGTCTCGCTCGCGATGGACCGCGCCGAGCTCCTCGCGAAAGGACCCGCGCAGGGCGTCGGCGTCGTCGGGTATGGCCCGCTCGCTCCGTCGCACTTTGCCTACGACGCAAGCTTCAAGCCGTTCGAGAAGGCCGATATCGCCGGTGCGAAGAAGCTCGTGGCCGATGTGGGCAAGGGGCCGCTGAAGTTCGAGCTCCTCGTGTCCTCGGGTGACGCCGCGACGCTGCAGGGCGCGCAGCTCCTTCAATCGCAGCTCGCAAAAGCGGATATCACTATGGACATCAAGACCCTGCTGTTCAACGAGATCGTCACGCTCCAGCAGCAGCACAAGCATCCCGGCATGACCTACATCAACTGGAGCGGCCGCATCGATCCGGACGGCAACGTCTACGACTTCAACTTCACCGGCCGCCCGAACAACGACTCCGCGTACTCGAACAAGGAGGTCGACGCGCTGCTCGACCAGACCCGTACCACGTCCGACGCGGCCAAGCGGAAGGAGCTCTTCCTCAAGGCGCAGCAGATCTTCGTGGTCGACGACCCATCCCGCATCTTCTACAGCTTCCCGGCTGCCCAGCTCCTCACCGCGAAGGCGATCCAGGGGTTCCAGGACTTCCCGGATCAGCTGCCACGGTTCGAAACGGTCTGGGTACAGAAATAGCCTTCACGGAACAGTGAGAGGGGAGGCGGCGGAATGACGACGTACATCATCCGCCGCCTCCTGCTCATGATCCCCGTCGCGCTCCTGGTCACGGTCGGCATCTTCGTCATCATCCGCATCGCCCCCGGCGATCCCGTCCTCACGTATGCCGGCGAGGACAAGGACCCGGTCACCATCGCCGCGGTCCGGGCGGAGCTCGGCCTCGATCAACCCCTGCCGATCCAGTACGCCGCCTGGATGGGCCGGGCGCTGCAGGGTGACCTCGGCCGTTCCTTCCAGACGAAGCAGCGGGTCCTCGAGGCGATCGGCGAGCGGCTCCCCGTCACGCTCGAGCTCGGTCTCGCGGCGATCTTCATCTCCGTCAGCGTCGCCCTCGTCGTTGGCATCCTCTCGGCGGTCAAACGGAATTCCGCGCGCGACCTTTTGACCACGAGCGCGACCCTGGCCGGAGTCTCGTTCCCGAACTTCTACCTCGGCCTTCTCCTGATCCTGCTCTTCGCGTACATCGTTCCGGGACACATCTTCCCGCCGGGCGGATTCGTCTCGCCGACGAAGGACCTGGGCGAGAACCTCCGCTACATGGTGCTGCCGGCGGTCACTGTGGCCACCGCCAGCCTCGCGGTGAACCTCCGCCAGGTGCGGTCGAGCCTCCTGGACGTCTTCGGTCAGGACTACATGCGCACCGCGCGCGCCAAGGGTCTTCGTGAGCGCGCCGTCATCACCCGTCACGCGCTCAAGAACGCGCTCATCCCTGTGGTGACGATCATCGGCATTCAGATCGGCGCGATCATCGAAGGCGCCATCATCACCGAGACGATCTTCTTCATTCCCGGCATCGGCCGCCTCGCGGTGCAGGCGATCCCGTCCCAGGACTACCCGATCGTGCAGGGCGTGGTGCTCGTGTCCGCCCTGTCGTTCATGGTCAGCACGCTCGCCGTCGACATCCTCTATGCGTTCATCGATCCGCGGATCTCGTTCGGGGGTGCCGAGGCGTGACCGAGGTGGCGCTGCCGGTCATCGTGCCGGCCGGGGGGACGGACCGCTGGTACGTCTTCCGGTACTTCATCCGGAAGAACCCGCGCATGCTCGTTGGACTCGTGCTGCTCGGGATCCTCTTGTTCGTCGCCGTCTTCGCGCCGCTCATCGCGCCATACGACCCGATCAAGGTGAACATCTCCGACACCCTCGAGCCGCCGAGCCTGACCCACCTGCTCGGCACCGACGACCTTGGGCGCGACGTCTTCTCGCGCGTGCTGTGGGGCTCGCGGATCTCGCTCTCCGTCGGCGTGATCTCGGTGAGCATCGGCTTCCTGTTGGGAGTGAGCATCGGGCTGCTCGCGGGCTACCTCGGCGGCACCTTCGACCTCCTCGCGATGCGGGTGATCGATGCGCTCCTCGCGTTCCCGGCGCTGGTGCTCGCGATCGCGATCACCGCGGCGCTCGGACCGCAGATCCAGAACGCGATGATCGCGATCGGTATCGTCGCGGTGCCCGGGTACGCCCGGCTTACCCGCGGACAGGTGCTGTCGGTACGGTCGCGGGAGTTCATCACCGCTGCCCGAACGGTGGGCGTGCCGCCGCTCCGGATCGTCCTCCGGCACATCTTCCCGAACATCGCCAACCCGCTCATCGTGCAAGCGACGCTCGCGACGGCCTTCGCCATCCTCGCCGAAGCGGCCCTGTCCTTTCTCGGCCTTGGCCCCCAGCCGCCGTTCCCGTCATGGGGCCAGGACATCAACTACTCGCAGCGGTACCTCGCCAACATGAAGTGGTGGATGAGCGCGGGACCGGGGATCGCGATCTTCCTCGCGGTCTTTACCTTCAACTTCCTGGGCGACGCCCTCCGGGATGCCCTGGATCCGCGTCTGCGGCGGAGCGGGTAGTACCCAGGTACTAGCCGAAGCACCCCCGGCGGGGGACTGTGCGGGGTCTCCCCCCAGGCGTATCCCAGACGTGTGATGCAGGTCAGTCAGGTCGCATACGACCGATTCGTGCTCGAGCTCCCGGCCGCGGATAGCGAGTGGCGTCCGCTCGCGGACCCGGAGATCGTTGCTGAAACGGCCGCCTGGCTCTGGGACTTCGGCCCGACGCCGCTCATCGGCGTCGTCGGCTCCGACGGACCGGCCCCCGCCTGGCTCGGCAGCTGGCAGTCACGGCAGGTCAACTGGGCCCCGGATGGCACCACGTCCGGTCGCGCG
>JANLWM010000006.1:0-3565 GCA_031364525.1 Chloroflexota bacterium
CATCGCGAGGAAGGCCTGCCGTGAACCGGCGGGCCTTCCATGTGCCCCGCGGTAGCGACCGCCCTGATACCCGCGGCGCCTATTAGGCTCGGCGGCACGCTCGTTAGCCCGGTGACCACCCAAGGAGGGACGACATGCTCGCGAAGCTCCTGACCCTGCTCACCGCGTCCAAGGGCGCTGCCGTTGCGGCTGCGCTCGTCCTCGGCGCCGCCACCGTCACGGTGAGCGCGTCATCGCCCGAGGTCCAGGACGCCGTCCAGCAGGTCGTGCAGACCGTGACCGGACAGACGAGCGATAGCGCAAGGGACCAGAAGGGCGACTGCGATCGGGGCCAGCCCGCCCTCGTCGCCCAGCGCAACGCCGCGACGAAGCTCATCGACGCGGCGTTCCAGGTCGACCAGAAGACGCTCGAGCAGCTTCGCGGCAAGGGCGTCGACAACAAGGCCGCCGGCGACATCATCAAGTCCGCCGACGATCAGCTCAAGGACGTCCGTACGAAGGCGCGCAACGATGTTGCCGCCGTCACGCTCGGTCGCGAGGGCCAGAACAAAGTGTCCGGCTCCGCGAGTCCGAAGCCGAGCACGTCGCCCGCACCATCGGCATCTCCGTGCCCCTCGAGCGCTCCGGAAGCGGGCGAGTCGCCCAGGGCCGACCGGGCCGAAGGCAGCGCGAAGCCGAGCGAGCAGGGCCGGGTCGCGGTCGCTGACCGCACGACCCTCGATGCGAACATCAAGGCGATCGTCGACAAGGCGGTCCTCGACATGGACAAGATCGCGAAGGACGCCGCGGCGAAGGTCGGCGCGCTGCCGTCGCCCGAGCGTGGCAAGCCCTCTGACCAGCCGGGCGGCAAGCCCTCTGACCAGCCGGGCGGCAAGCCGTCGGGCCAGCCGGGCGGAAAGCCGAGCGAGAGCCCCAAGCGCTGACCACGGCCCCATCGCGCCGAACGGCTCGCGGCCTCGCCGGGGAGCTCATCGTCTGGGAGCACCCCGGCGAGGCGCCGCCGGCGCTCCTGCTCCACGGCGTTGCCCATGCCGGCCGGCAGTGGGACTTCTTCGCCCGCGCCGTCGACGGTCGGCTCCGGCTCATCGCACCCGATGCCCGCGGTCACGGCGATTCCGCGAAGCCCGCTGACGGCTACGCGCCCGCTGACTTCACCGCTGACATCGTCGCCGTCCTTGACGCGCTCGGTCTCCCGCGGGTCGTCGTGGTCGGACACTCGATGGGCGGGTCGCACGGCCTCGCGTTCACGCTCGCGCATCCGGATCGCGTCTCGCGTCTGGTGGTGATCGACACCGGTCCCGCGCTCGAGCCTGCCGGCTTCGAGCGCACCCGCCGGCTCACCGCGACGCGCCCGGTGCGGTTCGCCGCGCCCGCCGAAGCCGACGCCTATATCCGCGCGACGTCACCCGGGTACAGCGACGAGATCTACGCGCACCGCGTGGCCTGGCTGCTCCAGCAGACGACCGACGGGCTCGTGTGGCGGTCCGACGCCGCGGCTCTCGACCAGATCCTGCGCGGGTCGCGGAGCGACGTCTGGGAGCGCCTCGGAGAGGTATCCGCGCCCACGCTGCTCGTCCGCGGCACGCATGGCTACCTCGCGCGACCGACGGCGCTCGAGATGGTCGAGCGGCTTCCGGATGCCCGGCTGCTCGAGCTCGACGCCGGGCATAACGTGCACCTCGATCGTCCGGTCGAGCTGGCGGACGCCGTCGTCGCCTTCGTCCGCGCCGTGCCGTAGCCTAGAGAGGCCCATGACGCCTCCTCGCTGGCATCGCTACGCGCTCGGCGCGCCCTTCGGCGTGTTCTTCCTGGTCCTCATCTTTGGGGGCCTGCTGAACCGCGTGGACGCGCACGGCCGGTTCGTCGACGACACGACCGGCAAGGGCGTGCCAGATGTCTCGGTGACCTTCGGGAGCCGCAGCACCGTGACCGACGCCGACGGCCGCTACGTCATCGACAATCTGCCGCGCGGCTCGAGCCTGCTCCTGCAGCATCGGTATTACGGCCGCAACTCCGTCAGCGCGGATCTCGCGGAGTACCGGCTCACGCCGCTCACCATCACCTTCGAGGTGAAGGACAGCGCGACCGGGAAGGGCGTGGACACGCCCGAGGCGCGTCAACCCGCGGACACCCAGGTGGGGAAGGGCACGGCGACCGGTGAGATGGTCGTGGCGCCATATCCGAAGCGGGACGTGCCGCTCATCGTGTGCGCGAAGAACTACAAGCCGATCGAGGTCACGCCGAAGGGGAATCTCCAGGACGTCGATCTCACGTTCGCTGAGGGCCAGTCCTGCCCGCCGCTCAAGACACCGGCACCGACGCCGCCGCCGCTGCTCACACCGGCGCCGAGCGGCTCAGCCGCGCCGAGCCCAGGCGGGACCCCGAGCCCGACACCGAAGCCAAGCGGCGCGCCCTAACGCCGAAGTCAGTGGCGAGTCGCGCAAGCAATTGCCGACGGTTTCGTGAAGAACCCATGACGTCCCGCTCGACTTCCCGCTCCGAGCGGCTTCCCGAACTCATAACTTATCATGTTATAAGATATAACGAACTGTGTGATAACACGAAACCGAGGGAGCGACGATGCCACAGCGACGCGGTTTTCCGACAGGCGGTGAGGTAGCCAGCGAAGATCTGGTGGGTCGTGAGCACACGCTCCGAGACCTCTACGAGCGCGTCTACGTGCAGGGCAATCCCATCGTCTTGAGCGCTCCTCGTCAGACGGGAAAGACCAGCGTCATCGCGGACCTGCTGCGACGAGTCCGTAACGCGGGCGGATGGGGCGTCAGGATCGACTGCTCCACAGCGACCAGCGTCGAAGACTTCGCGGAGCTCGTGGCTGCCG
Source organism: Chloroflexota bacterium (assembly GCA_031364525.1). GTDB lineage: Bacteria > Chloroflexota > Limnocylindria > P2-11E > P2-11E > UBA4735. Next base: position 2,843 of record JANLWM010000006.1, read on the forward strand.
AGACGTATGCGGAAGCAGCCGGACAACGTGACGCATTCGCCAAGCTCGGCGACCTTTTGCGGAACATCCCGCGTCCAATGCTCTATCACGCGGATTCTGAGCTCGCCCTCGCCTTCCATGCGCCCGACCGACCCGTCTCCGTCAGCCACAAGGTAGCGACCGCGCTTGGACTGGCGGATCGACTTGCAGACGAGAAGAAGGTCCGTGCCGTCGTCGTCTACGACGAGTTCCCAACGCTTCGCAAGATCTCGGACAAGATCTATGACCAGATCCGCGCTGAGCTGCAACACGCCAACAAGAGCACGGCATACGTGTACATGGGCTCTGAGGTCGGTGTGTTGGCCACCCTCTTCAAGGATCGCCGGCGCATGGCGTTCCGACTTGGCACCACCATCGGGTTACCGCCTCCGCTGGTCAGTGAATGGGTCACGTATATCGAGCGGCGGTTCCGGGAGCTGGGGCTGCCCCTCGCGACCGACGAGGCACAGCGCCTGATCGCGTTCACGGGCGGACATCCGCGCGACCTTATGGAGGCATGCCAGCACCTGCTCACGCTGCGCACGCTCGACCGTGCGACGCCGAAGGCGATCGAGCTCGCGCAGGAGAAGACGTATTGGGGTCTCGAGCGCAACTTCGAGTTGCTTTGGAATTTGCTTGAGGAGCCGAAGGGCACCCGCGAGACGGCGGTGCGGATCGCCACCGGCCAGCGGGTCTACGGACGCG
>JANLWM010000053.1:0-2634 GCA_031364525.1 Chloroflexota bacterium
GGCCGGTCTGCCGGAGAGCGGCAAGATCCAGCTCCGTGACGGCCGCAGCGGCCGGGCGTTCGAAGAGGACGTCACCGTCGGCTACATCTACATGCTCAAGCTGCACCACCTCGTCGAGGACAAGATCCACGCGCGCTCGACAGGCCCGTACAGCCTGATCACCCAGCAGCCGCTCGGTGGCAAGGCGCAGTTCGGCGGTCAGCGGTTCGGCGAGATGGAAGTGTGGGCGCTCGAGGCCTATGGGGCCGCGTTCATCCTCCAGGAGCTGCTCACCGTGAAGTCCGACGACGTGATGGGCCGCGTGCAGACCTACGAGGCCATCGTGAAGGGCGAGGACATCCAGCCGCCCGGAGTGCCGGAAAGCTTCAAGGTGCTCATCAAGGAGCTCCAGTCGCTCGGCCTTTCGGTCGAGGTGCTCAACGAGAACGAAGAGGAGATCCGGTTCATCGAAGAGGCGAACGCCCTTTCGTCGCCGGACCTCGGGATCAACATCTCCGGCCTGGAGGCGGGTAACTAATGCTCGAAGTCAACGAGTTCAACGCCATCCGCATCTCGCTCGCGTCACCGGACCAGATCCGGGGATGGTCGAGCGGGGAAGTGACGAAGCCGGAGACGATCAACTACCGCACGCTCCGTCCGGAGAAGGACGGCCTGTTCGACGAGCGGATCTTCGGTCCGACCCGAGACTGGGAGTGCTACTGCGGCAAGTACAAGCGCATCCGGTACAAGGGCATCATCTGCGACAAGTGCGGCGTCGAGGTCACCCGGGCAAAGGTCCGCCGGGAGCGCATGGGCCACATCCAGCTCGCCTCGCCGGTGTCGCACATCTGGTTCTTCAAGGGCACGCCGTCGCGCCTCGGGATCCTGCTCGACATGTCCCCCCGCAACCTTGAGCGGATCCTCTACTTCGCGCTCTACGTCGTCACGCACATCGACGAGCACCAGAAGGAGCGCGTGCTCCAGACGATCAACGAAGAGGCCGAGGGAAAGATCCGTCGCCTCGAGCAGACCATCTCGGACCGCACCGGCGCCATCGAGAGCCGCGCGAACGCCGAGATCATGCGTCTGCGCACATCCACTGAGCAGAAGGTCCGCCAGCAGGAAGAGGAGCTCGCCTCAGAGCTCGAGACCCTGACCCAGGCCGCGGCCAAGGTGAAGGAGCAGCTCGAGGAGTCACTCCTCAAGACCGCCCCGAAGGACATCGTCTTCAAGCCGACCGACCTCACGCTCGTCGAGAAGGGCGGCAACGTCACCAAGTCCATGCTCACGCAGCTCCAGCGGGCCCTCCAGAAGGAGACCGATCGCCAGGTGAAGGCCGGCCGCTCCGGCGAGGCGGGCTCGCGTACCGAGGCTGACAAGAAGATCGCCGACATCCGCGCCCACGCGGACCAGGACCTCGCCGTCGTGAAGCAGGAGATCGCCCCCGACGTGCAGCAGGTGCGCGACGAGGCGAAGCAGAAGCGCGACGAGGTCGACGCGATCAAGTGGATGCAGAACATGACTGAGACCGAGTACCGGCAGTATGCCGACAAGTACCGGTACTTCCGCGCGCAGATGGGCGCGGAGGCGGTCCTCGAGATCATCCGCCAGCTCGATCTCGAGAAGCTGGCCCTCACCCTCCAGAATGACATGCGCTCGACCACGGGTCAGCGCCGCAAGAAGTCCATCAAGCGCCTGCGGCTCATCAAGGCGCTCCTCCGCTCCGGCGCGTCGCCCGAGTGGATGATCCTCACGATCCTCCCGGTGATCCCGCCCGACCTGCGCCCGATGGTGCAGCTCGACGGTGGCCGCTTCGCCACCAGCGACCTCAATGACCTCTATCGCCGCGTCATCAACCGGAACAACCGGCTGAAGCGGCTGCTCGAGCTCGGGGCACCGGAGATCATCATCCGGAACGAGAAGCGCATGCTCCAGGAGGCCGTTGACGCCCTGATGGACAACGGCCGTCGCGGCCGGGCCATCTCGGGCACCGGTAATCACAAGCTGAAGAGCCTGTCGGACATGCTCCGCGGCAAGCAGGGCCGGTTCCGCCAGAACCTCCTCGGCAAGCGCGTGGATTACTCCGGTCGTTCCGTCATCGTCGTCGGCAACGATCTCAAGCTCCACGAGTGCGGTCTTCCGAAGAAGATGGCCCTCGAGCTGTTCAAGCCGTTCGTCATGCGCCAGCTCGTCGAGCGGGGCCTCGCGCACAACATCAAGAGCGCGAAGCGGTACGTCGAGCGCGTGTCCCCGGAAGTCTGGGATGTCCTCGAAGAGGTCATCAAGGACCACCCGGTCCTGCTGAACCGCGCACCGACGCTGCACCGCCTCGGCATCCAGGCGTTCATGCCCAAGCTCATCGAGGGCAACGCCATCCAGCTCCATCCGCTCGTCTGCGAGGCCTTCGGCGCCGACTTCGACGGTGACCAGATGGCCGTCCACGTCCCGTTGTCCGCCGCGGCCCAGGCCGAGGCGAAGAACCTGATGCTCGCGAGCCGGAACATCCTGAAGCCCGCCGACGGCCAGCCCGTCGTCACCCCGCGTCAGGACATGGTGCTCGGGACCTACTACCTCACCCTCGAGTCGAAGAACAAGGACCTCAAGCCCCGGATCTTCGGCGACTACGGCGAGGTCCAGTCCGCCTTCGACCTTGGG
>JANLWM010000135.1:0-4271 GCA_031364525.1 Chloroflexota bacterium
ATCCTCGGCGACACCTGCACGCGATCGTGTGGCTTCTGCGCGGTGAAGACCGGCCGGCCCACGGAGCTCGATCGAGCCGAGCCCGCTCATGTCGGTGAGGCCGTCGCCCGGATGGGCGTGAAGCACGCTGTGGTCACCAGCGTCAATCGCGACGAGCTCGAGGATGGCGGGGCTGGGATGTTCGCCGAGACGATCGGCGAGATCCGCCGGCAGTCGCCCGGCACGACGGTCGAGGTGCTCATCCCCGACTTCCGCGGCGTGCTCGACGCACTGGACATCGTGCTCGCCGCACGCCCCGAGATCGTGGGTCACAACGTCGAGTCCGTGCCGCGCCTCTACCCGCGGGTGCGCCCGCAGGCCCGCTTCGAGCGCTCCCTCGAGGTGCTGCGCCGAACGAAGGATCGCGCGCCGACGCTCGTGTGCAAGACCGGGATCATGCTCGGGCTCGGCGAGAGCAAGGACGAGATCGTCGACACGATGCGGTCCATCGCGGATCAGGGCACCGATGTGCTGACGATCGGTCAGTACCTGCGCCCGTCGAGGGAGCATCTGCCGATCGAGCGCTACTGGACCCCCGGCGAGTTCGTGGAGCTCAGGGACATCGGCATGACGATGGGCTTCGATCACGTGGAATCGGGGCCCCTTGTCCGGAGCTCATATCACGCCGAGCGGCACGTGGGGCTGGCGAGTGCCGGCTGAGCTCCGCGCGACGCTGCTCGGGCGCATCGGCTACCTCGAGGGCTGGCGGCTGCAGGAGGCGGTGGCGGCGCGCCTCGCCGGCGGCGGACCCGAGCGCCTGCTGCTGCTCGAGCACGATCCCGTGTACACGATCGGGAAGCGTGGGAGTCTCGAGCACCTCACCGCATCGCCGGCCGAGCTCCGCGCCGCCGGCGCCACCGCCTATCGGGTCGATCGAGGTGGCGACATCACGTACCACGGCCCGGGTCAGCTGGTCGGGTATCCGATCGTGTCGCTCGGCGAAGCGCCGGACGTCGTCGCGTACGTGCGGGCCCTCGAAGGCGGGTTGCGGGCGGTCCTCGCGGATCTCGGCGTGGCCTCGCGGGCGATCGAGGGCAAGACCGGGGTGTGGGTGGAGCTGCCCGACGGACAGGATGCCAAAGTCGCGGCGATCGGCGTGCGCGTGTCCCGGGGCATCACCCGGCACGGCTTCGCCCTGAACGTGGACGTCGACTTGGCGGCGTTCGGGCGGATGATCCCGTGCGGCTTCGATCACGAGGTCGTGTCTCTTGCGCGGCTCGGCATCGATGCCACGCTCGCGGACGTCGCGCGGCTCTGCGGCAACCACGTCTCCGAGCATCTTGGACGCGACCTGGTGTGGGATGCGTCCGTCGATGCGGCGCGCGACGACGAGATCCCGGCCGCTGCGCCGGTGCGCACGGCTCTGGATCTGCTCGCCGCCGTCGCTGCGTAACGGGGCGGCCGGCCCTTGCTGATCCGCGAGGAGCCTGCGACCGAGCTGACCGTCGCGACGCGCGTCCTCGCCCATGCGGACCGCCTGGGCGCGGCGGGGCGGGTGGTCCTTCTCACCGGCGAGGTCGTGTACGTGGGGGGCGCGGCGATCTCCAATCACACGATGACGCCGTACGACGTGGCGATCGTCCGGTTGAGGGACGGGCTTGTGCTGGTCGGCGACCCGCCAACCGGCCTGGCGCGCTATCTCGACGCGCTTCGCGAGCGGCCGGCTGCGCGTGCGGCCGCGCTCACCACTGACGGCACGCTCGTGACCGCCGAGAGTCTCCACAGCCTGGTCGCCGTGGTGCTCGACCGATCGTGGGATGATGCTCTGGACCACGCCCGCGCGGTCGGTGCGCTGATCGGGGCGTATCCCCTCAGCGACTGATCTGCGTGCCGCGCGTGCGATGCCACGCCAGGTACGTGATCGCGCCGCCCACGACGGCGGCTCCAACAGTCGCGAGCGCGACATACGCGCCGAGGGCGACCGTCAGGAACTCCGGGGGGACGGCGTAGCCGGCGAGCACCGCGCCGAGATAGTCCGAAAGCGCGAAGGCCTGGGCGGCCCCGCCGGCCATCCCGGTCAGTGCGCCGCCCAGCGCACCGGCAACGATGGCCGCTCGCGATCGCTCGCCGTCACGGGCGATGGACCGTCCCAGCCAGACGAACGCAGCGAGCCCGATGCAGATCGCGGTGATGGATGCGACGGTCCCGAGCGCGTCCGGCCCCGGTGGCTTGCCTCGCACCGGTGCGGCGGCGAGACGGTCGGCCGACAGCAGCGCGACCCCGGTGGTGGCCCCGGCGCTGACGAGCGCGACCGCGATGGTCCGTGCGGCGTACCGCATGCTCAGCCGGGCGGCTCGAGGTCGAAGGCGACGGGCTCTGCGCCTTCCTCGCGGCGGTCGTGGGCGGTCTGCATCGCGACCTTGTTCCGTCTCTTGCGCTTCTCGAACGGTCCGCGGACGTCGAAGCCCAGCTCGAACTGCGTCGCCGCGTTGAGCAGGGCTTCGGCGGGCGACAGGCCGAGGACCCGGACCAGGTCGTCATAGAGGCGCACGAACCGGTCGCGGTCCTCGTCCGTCCGCACGATGTCCGGATAGGCGGGCGGCATGATGCGCCGGTCGCGCATGCCTATCGTGCGGTCTTCTTCGCCGAGATCGCGCGGACGAAGGATTCGACAGGGATCGCGCTCAGCGTCTCGATCGAGAGCGTGCCGCGGGCCGCCAGGCTGACGGACACGCGGGCCATGGCTTCGGCGTCCTTCGCTTCGACGACGTTCACGAAGTCGTAGCGGCCGAGCGTCGCGTACTGCGCGACGACTCGGGCCCCTTGCGCCTCGATCTCCTTGTTCACTTCCTTGATGCGGCGCGGGTTGGCCTGCAGGGTCTTCACACCGGCGGGTGTCACCTTGGTGAGCAGGACGAACGTGGCCATTGGGCTCCTCCTTCGACGCGACGTAAAGTGAGGATATGCCGCAATTCACCCGCACCGAGGCCGAGGCGCTCCTGCCCCGCGTACGGCCGCTGCTCGAGGATCTGAAACGGCGCAAGGCGACGTACGACGCGCGTCCGAGCCCACCGGTGGCCCGCGAGATCGAAGCCCTGCTGCGCGAGGTCGGCGACCTCGGCATCGAGGTGAAGGATCTGGACAACGGGCTCATCGACTTCCGCGCCGAGCGGGGCGGGGAAGCGGTCTACCTCTGCTGGAGGCTCGGCGAGGGCGACAAGATCGAGTGGTGGCACACCATCGAGGGCGGCTTCGCGGCCCGCCGGTCGCTGCGGGAGAACTAGCGCCGCGGCAATAGGACCTTCGTGCCGCAGACACGACCTCGGCGGTTTGGTTTCGTGCTCGCGTTGACGAGCACGAGCTCGCGTGGGCCGCGGGCTTCTTCGACGGGGACGGGTGGGCGGCGCAGGTGCGCTATGGGCGACGCTCGAAACGTCGGCCGATGGCGCAGATCAATCAGGCCGGTCCAGACGGGATGCCCGAGGTCCTGACGCGATTCCGCGACGCCGTTGAGGTCGGTCATGTAGCAGGACCCAAGGTCGAAGACGGACGGCAGGATCTCTATCGGTGGGTCGCGAGCAGCTATGACGACGTCCGGACCACCGGAGCACTCATCGGTCCCTGGCTTTCGTCCGAGAAGCGCGGCCAGTTCGCCGCGGCCGTCGGACTGATCGTCATAGGCGCACCTCGCGAGTCGGTCGCGTGGGCCGGAGGCCTGTACGACGCGGAAGGAAGCACCTCGCTCAGCGACCACCGAACGCATCCCAACTACAAGTACGTCGAGGCCGCGATCACTCAGGGCGGTGGGACCTCGGTACCGGAGGAGCTGATCCGCTTCAGCCGGCTCATCGGTGTTGGTCAGGTGTATGGCCCGTACGATCAAGAAGGCGCGACCGAGCTTGTCTATCGATGGCGGATCCAGAGGCCGACGCCGTCCGTCAGGTGATCCACATCCTTCTTCCGTGGATCGGCGAGGTAAAACGCACGCAGGCGCTTAGCGCGATAAGGATCATCGACGCGCAGCCAACGCTTCCGCGCGGACGAGCGGAGTGGGGCTCGCACAAGACCTATTGCGTTCATGGGCACGAGTACGCGACGGCCCGCCTCCGTCCGTACGCGAGTCGCGGCATGGGCATTGAGCGCCGTCCGTCAAAGCAGTGCCTCGTCTGCGTTCGCGAGCAGGCGCGCGCAAAACGAGACGCGGAACGAAAACTGATCGGCGGCCTTTCGGCCGCCGATCAAGGTCCGGAACCAGACGAAACTACTTGTTGAAGTACACCTTGTTGATCTCG
>JANLWM010000098.1:0-4628 GCA_031364525.1 Chloroflexota bacterium
CCCAGCCTCGCTCACCGGGGCAAATGTACGGCGCATCGTGGGTGGTCCATCTTTGCATCGGATCGCGCGCAAGGGAGATCGTCATGAGCAACGACCCGGTTCGCGGCAAGACCCTGCGCTTCACGTTCAACGATGGCCCGATGTCCGGAAAGACCTACGACCACGCGTTCGGGACCGATGGCACCGTCACCTGGACGGACGCCACAGATGGAGGCGCCACGGGCGCGAACGCCGCGCCGGATCCCGAGAGCACCGCGCCGTACGAGTTCGAGCGGGTCAACGCCGATGTCTACGTCGTGACCTATTTGTCGAAGGCCGGCTACACGCTGACGAGCGTGGTCGATACCAGTACCGGAAAGCTCGTCAGCTTCGCGTCCAATGAGAAGTCGCTGAGCGTGCAACACGGCACGGCCGAGGGCCCGAAGGCCGCCTAACCGACGAGGTCCGGAACGAGGTCCGCGAGAGACGGCGCGCCGACCAGCGCGAGCGCGAGGTCGAGCTCGGCGCGCAGCAGCTCGACCACCCGCTGGACCCCGCCGGCACCCCCGACCGCGAGCCCGTAGAGCTGCGGCCGGCCGATCGCCACCGCGTCGGCCCCGAGCGCCAGCGCCTTGAGCGCGTCCGTGCCACGGCGGATGCCGCCGTCCATCACGATCGGACAGTGACCACCGACGGCAGCAACGACGTCCACCAGCGCGTCAAGCGTCGCGATCGCGTGATCGAGCTGCCGTCCGCCGTGATTGGAGACCCAGATCCCGTCGACGCCCCGATCGAGCGCGCGGCGCGCATCGTCCCCGCGAACGATCCCTTTCAGCAGGAGCGGCACGCCACCGGCGGCCTCGCGGATCCAGGCGAGGTCGTCCCAGCTGAGACTGGCGCTCGCGATGGGGCTCGCCCAACCCCGTGAGCGCTCTTCGCGCCCCGCGTCCGGTGGTGCCCAGGCCGGCTCGTAGGCGTGAGCCATCGCGACGCCCTCCGGCAGCGCGAACCCATTCCGCAGGTCCCGCTCGCGACGCCCGAGCAGTGGCACGTCCACCGTCAACGCGATCGCGCGATGTCCGGTGGCGACGGCCTCCGCGATGAGTCGCTCCGTCGCCTCCCGCGCACCCAGGTGATAGAGCTGGAACCAGCGGAGGCCGCGCGGTGCCGCCGCGGCGATGTCCTCGAGGCGCGTGCTCGTGGCGGTCGACACCGTGTAGAGCGCCTCCGCGGCCGCTGCGCCGCGGGCCGTCTCGAGCTCGCCTCCGGGATGGGCCACGCGATGCAGGGCGGTCGGCGCGAGGATGATGGGGTGGGGAAGGTCGAGGCCGAGGAGCCGTGAGCGGGTATCCCGGTGCTGCACGTCCACGAGCACGCGATTGCGCAGCGCGCGCGCGGCGAGCGCGGCGCGGTTCGCCCCCACGCTCCTTTCGTCCTCAGCGCCACCGGCGATGAAGTCGTACGTCATGCGCGGGAGCGTCTCGCGCGCCGCGACCTCGAACTCGTCGAGGTTGAGTGGCTCCACGCGCCGCAGGCTAATCCTCCATCCTCGAGAATGAGGCGATGAGCCGTCGCGGTTGGGTGCTGTTCGCCGCGATGGCGGTGATCTGGGGCATCCCCTATCTCTTGATCAAGGTGGCGATCGCGGAGCTCACCCCCGCGACACTCGTGCTCGCCCGGACCGTTCTCGGCGCGCTGCTCCTGCTCCCGCTCGCCTTCGCCCGTGGCGACATCCGGCCGCTGCTTTCGCACTGGAAGCCGGTCCTCGCGTACACGTTCGTGGAGGTCGCCGGGCCATGGATCCTGCTCGCGGACGCCGAACGGAAGCTCTCGAGCTCGCTGGCGGGACTGCTCATCGCCGGGGTCCCGCTCGTCGGCTCGCTGCTCGCCTGGCTCGTCGCCGGCGGTGAGCGACCGGATGCGCGCCGCGTCGCGGGGCTCGTGATCGGCTTCGTCGGGGTCGGGCTCGTCGTCGGTCTCAACGTCGCGGCGGACGACCTGCTGTCCGTCGGCGAGGTCGCGCTCGTCGTCGTCGGTTACGCAGTTGGCCCGATGATCATCGCCCGTCGCTTGAGCGGCGTCCCCACCGTCGGCGTGGTCGCCGCGTCGCTCGCATTGACCGCGCTCGCCTATGCACCGCTGGGCATCGCGCAACGGCCGGCGGCGCTGCCCTCCGCGCAGGTCCTGCTTTCGGTGGGCATCCTGGGCGCGATCTGCACCGCGCTCGCGTTCCTGCTGTTCTTCGCGCTCATCGGCGAGGTCGGCCCGATCCGCGCGACGATCATCACGTACTTCAATCCGGCGGTCGCGCTCGTGCTCGGTGTGGTGCTGCTGGCCGAGCCGTTCACCTTCGGCATCGCGCTCGGGTTCGCGCTCATCGCCGCGGGATCGTTCGTCGCGACGCGCCGGCCCGCCGGAATAGCTGCTCCGACCGGAGCGTTGTCGAGGGGAACCTCATGAGCGATGTTGCCGCCACCCGGCCGACCACCCGCATGCCGAGCCTCTACCTGGGCCACGGCGCGCCGATCCTCGTCGATGATCCGATCTGGCCCGGTCAGCTCGCCGCGTGGTCGAAGGACCTGCCGGCCCCGAGCGCGATCCTCGTCGTGTCGGCGCACTGGGAGAACGCCCCGCTGACCATCGGTGCGACCACGCCGGTCCCGCTCTTCTACGATTTCTATGGGTTCCCGCAGAAGTATTACCAGGTGACCTATCCCGCACCCGGTGCGCCGCAGCTCGCGCGGCGGGTCCGCGAGCTGCTCCCCGGCGAGCCGATCGCAGAAGCGCCGGCGCGTGGTCTCGATCACGGCGCGTACGTTCCCCTGACGGTCATGTGGCCGAAGGCGGACGTGCCGGTGCTTCAGATCTCGATGCCCAGCCTCGACGCCAAGACGCTGCTCGATCTCGGCCGCAAGCTCGCTCCATTACGTGACGAGGGCGTGCTGATCATCGGCAGCGGCTTCATGACCCATGGGCTCCCGTTCCTTGAGGACTTCCGTCCCGAGGCCGCGCCGCCTGCGTGGTCCAAAGAGTTCGACCTGTGGAGCGCCGAGACCCTTGCATCAGGCGACGTCGATGCGCTGGTCGACTACAAGCGCCGCGCGCCCGGGGTCCGCTTCGCCCACCCGACGGTCGATCACTTCGTGCCGTTGTTCGTCGCGCTCGGCGCCAGCCTCGCGGTGAAAGAGTCTCCGGACACCGTCATCGACGGGTACTTCCTCGGCCTCTCCAAGCGTTCGGTGCAGTTCGACTAAGCGAACGGTGTCCCGAACCGCTCGCGGCTCGCGACCTCCCCCAACGCCTTCCTTTTCTTCCTGCCTCGGCCGATCGTCTCTGCGGGATACCCGAACGCCAACAGGGCGAGACCTTGATGGGTGTCCGGGACCCCGAGCAACGTCTCGAGGGCCGGCATCCGTCCGAAGCCGATCCAGTTCGAGCCAACACCCTCCGACCAGGCCGTCAGGATCATGTTCTGGATGGCCCGGCTTCCGTCTGACACAGCGATCCGGCGATCCTTCTCGATCATCACCGCGATCGCGAGGGAAGCGCCCGCTGCGTAGTGGCCGGTGTCCATGATCTCGCCGATCCTGTCGAGTGTCGCTCGCTCTTCGATGACGATGAAGTGCCACGGTTGGCCATTGGTCGCGCTCGCCGAGAGCCGGCCCGCCTCGACGATGCGGCGGACCAGATCGGCCGGCGGCCGCTGCTCGCGGTAACGGCGAACTGCGAGGACCGTCCGGACCGCTTCGAACACTTCCATCTGTATCCCTCCGCTACGACTGGGTTCATCGAGTTCTTAGTGTTCGTCAGCATGCGGCTTGTGTAGGGTTGACGTCATGAATGGACGTCACTTCGCCTCACTCCTCGCCGGCCTCACCCTCGCTACCCTCGCCGCGGCCTGCGGCGGCGCCGCCTCCGTGACGGTCGCGCCGAGCGCGACCACGGCACCGACCACGGCGGCACCGACCACCGCGGCGCCGGCGACGCTCGCGTGGACCGTGTCGGACGCGTCCAAGGCGACGGTACGGGTCCGCGAACAGCTCGCCGCGCTCAGCTTCCCGTCAGATGCGGTCCTGGTCGCGACGGGCGCGACCGGCGCATTCCAGCTGAATACCGATGGGACGTTCGCGTCGGGCTCGAAGATCACCTTCTCCGTCGACTCCCTGAAGAGCGACGCGTCGCAGCGAGACCAATTCGTCAAGCAGAGCGTCCTCGGTACCCGTCAGTTCCCGACGGCGACGTTCGTTCCCGCGAAGGTCACGGGTCTCACGCTCCCGCTCCCGGCGAGCGGCGCGTTCACGTTCACCCTTGCCGGAAAGCTCACCATCCACGGCGTCGACAAGGATGTGACCTTCGACGTCAAGGCGACCCGTGCCGGCGGTGACCTTACCGCGATCGCAACGCTGAACCCGACCGTCAAGTTCGGTGACTTCGGGATGCCGGTACCAGCCGCACCCGGGCGCGTCCTCAGCGTGGTCGACGAGATCAAGCTTGTCATCGATCTCGTCGCCAGCGGACCCAAGGGCTAGACCGGTGACGCGCGATCCGATCGACGACGATGACCGCCCGATCGGGCGGGTCCTCAGCCGCCGCGAGGTCCTGGGTCTGCTGGGCCTGCTCGGCGGATCGGCGCTCGCCGTGGCCTGCGC
>JANLWM010000105.1:0-2689 GCA_031364525.1 Chloroflexota bacterium
CAGGAGCGCTATCGCGACCGCATACAGGGCGATGCTCGCGGCGAGGGTCCGCGTGCCGGACGGACGGCCGACACCCTCGGTGGCCATCGGTCAGTTATACGCGGCGGACAAAGAACGGCCCGGCGGTCCAGGGGAGCAGGAACCGCCGGGCCGAAAGGCGTACTGGCCGACGGGCGGGCCGGCCAGGGCCTGACTACGGGAAGGGGATGCCTAGCTGCACCCCGTGGTCTCGCCACAGTTCTCGCACTTGTGGCAGGTGCCGTTCCGAACGGTCAGCCAGCCGCAGCGCGGACAGGGCGGTGCGTCGGGTGTCGAATTCATGCGTCGAGGCGCGGGTCGTGCGACGGCCGGCTCGGTCCAGACGGACTCCTGGACCCCGCTGTCCGGCGTGGCCATCGAGACGGCCTTGCTCATGAGCTCGAGCTGCGGGGCCGGATCCACGATCTCGCTCGTGTGGACGAGCCCGATCATGAGCTTCTCGTCCTCGGAGAGGAACCGGTAGCCCATCCAACGGAACACGTAGTCGACGATCGATTTCGCGAAGCCGAGCTCCGAGTTGCCGGTCCATCCGGACGGCTCGAACCGCATGTGGGCGAACTTCTCGACGAGGTGAGCGAGCGGAACGCCGTACTGGAGCGAGAGGGAGATGCTCGTCGCGAAGGCATCCATCATCCCCGAGAGGGTCGAGCCTTCCTTCGCCATCGTGACGAAGATCTCGCCGGGCGTGTTGTCCGCGAAGAGACCGACGGTGATGTAGCCCTCATGTCCCTCGATGGTGAACTTGTGCGTGAGCGATGCGCGCGTGTCGTTCAAGCGACGGCGCGGGCGGGCCACGAGGATCGTCTCGGGGGCCGCGGCCGCGGCCTCCTTCTTCGTGTTGGAGGTCTCCTTGCCGGTGGAGAGCGGCTGGACCTTCTTGCTGCCGTCGCGATAGATCGCGATCGCCTTCACCCCGTGCTTCCAAGCCTCGACGTAGGCGTCGGTGACGTCCTCGACGGTGGCATTCTCGGGGAGGTTCACGGTCTTGCTGATCGCACCGGAGATGAACGGCTGGACCGAGCCCATCATCTTGATGTGTCCCATATGGGTGATCGAGCGGGTCCCGTTCTGCGGCTTGAACGCGCAATCGAAGATCGACAGGTGACCGTCTGCGAGCTCAGGTGCGCCCTCGATCGTCCCGGTCGTCTCGATGTACGCGGTGATCGCCGAGACCTGCGACTCGGTGTAGCCGAGCTTCGAGAGCGCTGACGGCACGGTCCCGTTGACCAGCTTCAGCATCCCGCCGCCGACGAGCTTCTTGTACTTCACCAGAGCGATATCCGGCTCCACGCCGGTCGTGTCGCAATCCATCATGAAGCTGATCGTTCCGGTCGGTGCGAGCACGCTCGCCTGCGCGTTCCGGTAGCCGTTCGCCTTCCCGATCTCGACCGCGTCGTCCCACGCTTGGCGGGCCGCGCCGAGCAGGTCGGCCGGGACGATCTCCTCGCGGATCCGGTAGGCGTGCAGCCGGTGCATCTCCATCACGCGATCGTGACCGGCCTGGTTCGACGGGTAGTTCTCGTAAGGCCCGACGACGCCGGCCATCCGGGCCGACTGCGCGTACGCCTCACCGGTCATGAGCGCCGTGATCGCCGCGGAATAGCCGCGGCCATCGTCGGAGTCGTACGCGAGGCCCCGATCCATCAGGACGGCGCCGAGGTTGGCATAGCCGATACCCAGCTCGCGGTTCGCGTGCGCGTTCTTCGTGATCTTGGCGGTCGGGTACTCGGTCGATCCGACGAGGATCTCCTGGGCGGTGAAGATGAGATCGATCGCGCGCGTGAATCGCACGGTATCGAACTCGCCGTCGTCGCGACGGAACCGCATCAGGTTCAGGCTGGCGAGATTGCACGCGGTGTCGTCCAGGCTCATGTACTCGCTGCAGGGGTTGCTGCCGTTGATGCGGCCGCTGAGCGGCCGGGTGTGCCAGTCGTTGATGGTCGTGTCGAACTGCATGCCCGGATCGCCACAGGCCCAGGTGGCCTCTGAGAGCTCACGGAGGAGCTCCTTCGCCTTCACGGTCTCGAGCGCGTCGCCCGAGCTCACGGCCCGCAGCTGCCAGTCCTCGTCGGTAAGAGCGGCCCGCATGAAGTCATCGGTCGCGCGTACCGAGTTGTTGGCGTTCTGGAACTGGATGGACTGCCAGGCCTCGCCGTTGAGGCCCATGTCGTAGCCCTGCTCGCCGAGCGCCCAGGCCTTCTTCTCTTCCTTCGCCTTGCACCAGATGAACTCGCGCACGTCGGGGTGATCGCTGTTGAGCACGACCATTTTCGCCGCGCGGCGGGTCGTTCCACCCGATTTGATGGAGCCTGCGACGGAGTCAGCGCCGCGCATAAAGGACACCGGTCCGGAGGCGAGACCGCCACCCGAGAGGTGCTCCTTGCTCGAGCGGATCGTCGAGACGTTGATCCCCGATCCCGAGCCGCCCTTGAAGATCACGCCCTCGGTCTTGAACCAGTCAAGGATCGAGTCCATCGAGTCGTCGACCGACAGGATGAAGCACGCCGCGGCCTGCTGGCGCGCGCCAGGGACGCCAATGTTGAACCAGACCGGTGAGTTGAACGACGCGTGCTGGTGGACCATGAGGTACTTGAGCTCGTCAGCGAAGATGACGGCATCCGGGGCATCTGCGAAGTAGCCCTTCTCGATG
>JANLWM010000196.1:0-3201 GCA_031364525.1 Chloroflexota bacterium
CCTACCCCGGCGACGTCTTCTACCTGCACTCCCGGCTGCTCGAGCGCGCCGCGCGCCTGAACAAAGAGAACGGCGGCGGATCGCTGACCGCTCTGCCGATCATCGAGACGCAGGCGAACGACGTGTCGGCCTACATCCCGACGAACGTCATCTCCATCACCGACGGGCAGATCTACCTCGAAACGGACCTCTTCAACCAGGGCATCCGTCCCGCGATGAACAGCGGACTGTCGGTCTCCCGTGTCGGTGGAGACGCGCAGACGAAGGCGATGAAGGCCGTCGTGCGGAGCCTGAAGTCCGACCTCGCTCAGTTCCGCGAGCTCGCCGCTTTCGCGCAGTTCGGCTCCGACCTTGATAAGGCGACGCAGCAGCAGCTCCGCCGCGGCGAGCGGGTCGTCGAGGTCATGAAGCAGCCGCAGTACCAGCCGCTGTCGCTCGTGCAGGAAGTGGTCATCATCTTCGCCGCGACGAACGGCTACATCGACGACATCCCGACCCGACGGGTCAAGGATTTCGAGAAGGATCTCTACCGGTTCCTCGAGACCCAGCACCGCGACCTCGCGGACAAGATCGGCAAGGACAAGAAGTTCGACAAGGACATCGAGCAAGAGGTCCGCGCGATGATCGACGAGTTCAAGAAGATCAACAGCTACGCCGAGAAGGCGCCCGAGAAGCCCGCGCCGGCCGACAAGCCGGCCGCCCCGAAGCAGGATGCGCCGACCGAGCCGGGAGCTCCGAAAAGACAGGACGCTCCGAGCGAGCCGGACGCGCCGAAAAAGCAGGAGGCCAAGGCCTAAGTGCCTTCGGAACGGGATCTTCGCCGCCGGGCGAAGAGCATCAAGAACATCCAACAGCTCACGCGAGCGATGCAGCTCGTCGCGGCATCGAAGATGCGCCGGGCCCAGGAGGCCGTCCTCGCGTCGCGGCCATTTGAGGAGAAGCTCCGATCGGTCCTGAACGACCTCGCGCCATACGCCGACCCCGAGCTCAGCCCGCTCCTCATGCGGCGCCCGGTCAAGAAGATCGCCGTTGTGCTCGTCACGACCGATCGTGGCCTCGTGGGCCCGATGAACGTGAACCTGCTGCGAACGACGGCCCGGTTCGTCGCCGAAAAGGGCGACGCGACGTACATCGCCGTCGGTCGCAAGGGCATTGGCTCACTACGGCGGCAACGCGCGCCGCTGACCGCTGAGTTCCCGAATATCCCGGACCGCCCGACGACGGCCGACACGAACGCGATCGCCCGTACGGCCGTCGACGAGTTCATCAGCGGGAACGTCGATGAGGTCCACCTCGCGTTCACGAAGTTCATCAACACCTTGCGCCAGGAGCCGACGATCCGCCGGCTGCTTCCGCTCGAACCCGAGGCCGAGCGGGCCAAGGAGGCCACGGTGCAATACCTCTTCGAGCCGGACCCCGCCGAGGTGATGAACCTCATCGTTCCGCGATTCATCGAGGTCGCCGTCTATCAGGCGATCCTCGAATCCAAGGCATCGCAGTTCTCCGCTCAGATGGTCGCGATGCGCAACGCGACCGACGCCGCGGGCGACCTCATCGATGACCTGACACTCGCCGCGAACAAAGCGCGCCAAACCCGGATCACAAAAGAGATGCTGGAGATCGCAGCCGGCGCTGAAGCCATGAAGGGATCATGAGATGGCAATAGAAACGCACAAGCCCACGAAAGTAGGAAAATCCGGCGAAGCCGGAACAATGGGTGAGATCGTCCAGATCATCGGGCCGGTCCTCGACGTTCGGTTCGAGGAGGGCGAGCTGCCCGAGATCTACCACGCCCTCACGGTGAAGCGCGACAACGGCGAGCTCGTCGTCGCCGAGGTCCAGCAGCACCTCGGGAACAACTGGGTCCGCGCCGTCTCGATGCAGACCACCGACGGCCTTCGTCGTGGGATGAAGGCGGTCAATACCGGCGGTCCGATCACCGTCCCCGTCGGCAAGGAGACCCTCGGTCGCGTGTTCAACGTGGTCGGCGAGACCATCGACGGCAAGGGCCCGGTGAAGAGCGCACGGCGTGACCCGATCCACCGCGCTCCGCCGCTCTTCACGGACCAATCGACCACCGCCGAGATCTTCGAGACCGGTATGAAGGTCGTGGACCTCATCTGCCCGTTCCTGAAGGGCGGCAAGTCGGCGGTGTTCGGCGGCGCCGGTACCGGCAAGACGGTCGTGATCCAGGAGCTCATCCGCAACGTCGCGGCAGAGCATGGCGGTTACTCCGTCTTCTGCGGCGTCGGCGAGCGGTCGCGTGAAGGCACCCAGCTCCTCGGTGAGATGCACGAGTCAGGCGTCATCGACAAGATGGCCATGGTCTTCGGGCAGATGAACGAGCCGCCCGGAGCGCGCCTTCGCGTCGCGCTCACCGGCCTCACGATCGCGGAGTACTTCCGCGACGAGGAGGGCCGCGATCTCCTCATCTTCATCGACAACATCTTCCGCTTCACCCAGGCGGGTGCGGAGGTCTCCGCGCTCCTCGGACGCATGCCGAGCGCCGTGGGCTACCAGCCCACCCTCGGCACCGAGATGGGCGAGCTTCAGGAGCGGATCACGTCAACGAAGAAGGGCTCGATCACATCGCTCCAGGCCGTGTACGTGCCGGCCGACGACTACACGGACCCGGCGCCGGCCACCACGTTCGCCCACCTCGACGCGTCGATCCGCCTCGAGCGGTACCTGACCGAGCTGTCCCTCTACCCGGCGGTCGACCCGCTGAGCTCGACGAGCCGCGCATTGGACCCGCTCATCGTGGGTCAGGAGCACTACGACGTCGCCCGCGAAGTGCAGCGCGTGCTCCAGCGCTACAAGGACCTCCAGGACATCATCGCCATCCTCGGCGTGGACGAGCTCTCGGATGACGACAAGATCCTCGTCGCCCGGGCCCGCAAGATCCAGCGGTTCCTCGCTCAGCCGTTGAACGTCGCGAAGCAGTTCACGGGTCTCGACGGCGTGTACGTGAAGGTCGCCGACACCGTGCGCAGCTTCAAGGAGCTGCTCGAGGGCAAGCACGATGACCTTCCCGAGCAGGCGTTCTTCAACGTCGGCACGATCGAGCAGGCCCGCGAGAAGGGCGAGAAGATGGCGAAGGAGCAGGCGACGAACTGATGCCGATCCGCCTCGAAGTCGTCACGCCCGAGCGCGCCGTCCTCCAGGACGACGTGGACATGGTCATCGCGCCCGCGAGCGAAG
>JANLWM010000218.1:0-9149 GCA_031364525.1 Chloroflexota bacterium
GCTCGACGGCCGCGGTCGACACCGGCGGCGTGCTGCTGCTCCTCGTCGCCACGATCTCGTGGGCCACCGGTACGTTCCTCGCGCCGCGGTTGCGGATGCCCCGGAACTCTCTGCTCTCGACCGGCGTCCAGCAGCTCGCCGGCGGCCTGGTCCTGCTCGTCGGCGGGGCCGCGATGGGGGAGCTGGCCCATCTCGAGCCGACGACCTGGTCCACGAGCTCGCTCCTCGCGATGGGATACCTCGTCGTGTTCGGCTCGCTGGTCGGATTCACCGCCTACAGCTGGCTGCTCCAGCACGCGCCGGTGTCGCTCGTCTCGACGTACGCGTACGTCAATCCGATCGTCGCGGTGCTCCTCGGTGCCCTGATCCTGGCGGAGCCGATCACGCCGTCGATCGGCATCGGCGCGGCGATCATCGTTGCCGCGGTCGCGTTCATCGTGTCCCGCGAGGGCGCGCGACAGCGCGCCGCCCGCGCGAGCTCCGAGCCGAGCGCCATCGGGACAGCTGCGGACTAGGAGGGGGAACGGGTGTGACGAACGCGATCGAGACGCATGGGCTGACCAAGGACTACGGGAACGGGCACGGGATCTTCGACCTCGATGTGGCGGTGACGGAAGGAGAGGTCTTCGGATTCCTCGGCCCGAACGGCGCCGGCAAGACGACGACGCTCAAGATCCTCATGGGTCTGATCCACGCGTCGCGCGGTGGCGCGACGATCTTCGGGCTCGACGTCGACCGCGACGCCGTCGCACTGAAGAGGCGGATCGGCTACGTGCCTGGTGAGCTACCGCAGTTCGGGGGTTGGCGGGGCGCGGAGATCGTCGCGTACATCCAAGGCCTCCGTGGCGATCTGGCCGATGCCAAGGTCGAGCTGCTCGCGAAGCGCATGGACCTTGACCTCGGCCGCAAGTATCGCGAGTACTCGCACGGCAACAAGCAGAAGCTCGCATTGCTCCTCGCGTTCGCGCCAGAGCCCGCGCTTCTCATCGTCGACGAGCCCACCACGGGTCTCGACCCGCTGCACCAGCAGGTCTTCTACGCGCTCGTGCACGAGGCCAAGGCGCGAGGGGCGACGGTCCTGATCTCCTCGCATGTCCTCTCGGAAGTCGAGCAGGTGTGCGATCGGGTCGGCATCGTGCGTGAGGGTCATCTCGCGACCGTCGGCCCGATCGATCAGCTCACCGGGATCAAGGCCCACCATGTGGTCATCGACTTCGCGGGACCGCCGCCGATGGATCGGTTGCGCTCCGTTCCGGGCCTCGAGCAGGTGACCGTGGAAGGTGACCGGATCCGCGGTCTGTACCGCGGTAGCTTCGAGCCGCTCCTCGCCGCGCTCTCCGGCAGCCCCGTGACGAGCCTCACCAGCCGCGAGCCTTCGCTGGAAGAGGTCTTCTTGACGTACTACTCAAAGTGACCAGCCTGCTGCGGTTCGCCCTGCGGTCTCATCGCACGGGGGCGATCACGATGGCAGTCATCAGCGGGCTCGGCGGCTTCCTGAATGCGTTCGGCTTCACCCAGATCGCCGGCGCGACGCCCGCCGAGCGCCTCGCGTTCGCGCACCAGATGGAGCTGATCGGCAAGCAGTTCTCGTACATCCTCCCGCCGCCGGTGCAGCTCGACACCATGGCCGGCTACCTGACCTGGCGTGACTTCAGCTCGATCTCGGTCGCGTATGCGATCTGGGCCGTGCTCGCCGCGACAGGCGCTGCTCGTGGCGACGAAGAGCGTCGGCTCACCGAGCACTGGCTCACGAATGGGGTGTCGCGCGTCCGCTGGCTCACCGGGCGTTGGCTGGGCTTCGTCCTGGCGTCGTCCGCGTCGATCGTGGCGATGATGGCGATCACCGCCGCGGCCGCCGCCGCCGCGGGCGATCCGCTGCCGGCGGGCGCGATGGCGTTCGAGGCGATCATCTACATCGGGCTCACCCTCTGCGCGTTCGGGATCGGCCTCTTCGTCGCGCAGCTCTTCGTTGCCCGCCGCGCCGCCGCGCTCGCGGCGAGCGGAGCGCTCATCTTGCTGTTCCTCGTGAACTCCGCGCTCCGGTCGGGCGTCGATGTCGGCGCGGCGCGCTGGCTCTCACCGTTCTACTACTTCGACCGCAGCACGCCGCTGCTCGCGGGCGGGATCTTCGACGTGCCGGCGACCGCGGCTCTCTTTGCGACCGGGGCGATCCTGCTGGCGCTCGCATTGGTCGCCTTCGTCCGGCGCGACGTCGGCGGCACGGTCTTCGCCGGACGGGCGCGCGCCTCGACCCCCACGGCCCGGCCGTCGCACGATCCACTGCTCCGCCTTCCCGTGCTCGCCGCCGTCGATCAGCAGCGAGGCTGGATCGCGGGTTGGGCGATCGCCCTCTCGGTCCTCGCCTATTTCCTCGTGTCGATCACCAAAGTGCTCGCCGACGCGATGCAGGCGATCCCCGGGCTACAGCAGTACTTCCTCGCAGCCGGCATCCGCGGGTACAGCGGCTTCATCGGGCTCATCTGGTTCGGCACCGTGCTCCTGATCATCGCGATCTTCGTTGTCGTGCAGGCGGGCGGGTGGGCGGCGGATGACGCGGAGGGTCGCCTGGAGCTCGTGCTGGCGCAGCCGGTCTCGCGGTCGCGCGTCGTGATCGAGCGGATCGCGTCGCTCCTGGTCGGGGTAGCGATCATCGCCGGGTCGAGCACCGGTGCCGCGTATCTGGCCGCGAGTGCGACCGGCGTCGAGATGCCGGCCGGGCGCACGCTGCTCGCGGGACTGCTCATGTTGCCGGTGGCGTTCGCCCTCGCCGGCGTGGGTCACGCGATCGTGAGCTGGCGGCCACGGCTCGCCGTCGCGGCACTCGGGATCATCACGGCCCTGTCCTACTTCACCGAGCAGTTCGCGCCGATCTTCGGCTGGCCGGAGTGGACCATCAAGACATCGGTGTTCGCTCTCTACGGAATGCCGTTGGCCCGGGACGACTGGCCGGGGATCGGGATCCTGATGGGGATCGGGCTCGCCGGGACGGCCGTCGCGGTCACCGCGATGCAGCGCCGCGATATCGGCGCCTAGCGGGCCGCTAGAGGCGCTCGAAGACTGCCGCGATGCCCTGACCACCGCCGATGCACAGCGAGGCGAGCCCGTACGTTCCTTTGCGCTTCCCGAGCTCGGTGATGAGCGTGAGCGCGAGACGCGCGCCCGAGGCACCGAGCGGATGGCCGAGCGCGATCGCGCCACCGTTGACGTTCGTCTTGTCGCGATCGAGACCAAGGTCCTTCTCGACAGCAAGGTACTGCGTCGCGAACGCTTCGTTGATCTCCACAAGGTCCATGTCCGCGATCGTGAGGCCCGCCCGCTTGAGGGCCTGACGGCTCGAGGGGGCCGGGCCGATACCCATGATGTCCGGGTCGACGCCGCACACGCCGCCGGACACGATGCGGGCGATCGGGGTGAGCCCTGCTGCCCGGGCGGCCTCCGCCGACGCGACCACGAGGGCGGCCGCGCCGTCGTTGATCCCGC
The DNA here is from genome assembly GCA_031364525.1 of Chloroflexota bacterium. Classification (GTDB taxonomy): domain Bacteria; phylum Chloroflexota; class Limnocylindria; order P2-11E; family P2-11E; genus UBA4735. The sequence continues at coordinate 3,481 of JANLWM010000218.1, forward strand.
TCGCGTTCCCGGCGGTGACCGTCCCGTCCTTTTCGAAGCGAGCGACGAGCTTGCCGAGGATCTCCATGCTGGTGTCGGGACGGATGTGCTCGTCCTTGTCGACCACCGTCACGCCCTTCTTGGTCTTGACCTCGACCGGCACGATCTCCTCGCTGAACCGGCATGACTCGCGAGCCTTCGCCGCGAGCATGTGGCTGCGATAGGCGAACTCGTCCGCTGCCTGGCGGCCGATCCCGTACTTGCGACCGAGATTCTCGGCGGTGTTCGCCATCCCGAGCCCGTTGTACGAGTCGACGAGCGCGACCCAGAGGTAGTCCTCGAGCTTCTGCTCACCGAGCGGGAGGCCCCAGCGCGCCCCGCGGATCATGTGCGGGGCCATCGACATCGCCTCCGCGCCCCCGGCGAGGACGAAGTCCGCCTGGCCGAGCTGGATCTCCTGCGCCGCAAGGAGGATGGCCTGCAGGCCCGAACCGCAGAGCCGGTTGATCGTGAGCGCGGGCGCTTCGATCGGCGCGCCGGCCTTCAGGCCGATGTGCCGGGCGAAGTACACGGCGTCGCCGCTCGTCTGCAGCACGTTGCCGAAGATGACCTGATCGATCTTGTCAGGAGACACCTTCGAACGCTCCAGCGCCCCCTTCGCGGCGACGATGCCGAGGTCGGTCGCCGAGACGTCACGCAGCGCTCCGCCGTACGTGCCGAATGCGGTGCGCGCGCCGCCGAGGACGACGATCTCGTTCATGCCCTCATTGTCCCACCACTGATGCGGACAGCCCGGACTATGGCCATTTCGACCGCGTCAGCGGCGGCTCGCTGAACGAGGAACGGATCAACGACCTGGGTCCCGTAGGCGAGTGAAAAGATGGAGTCGCCGTCCCTATCGGTGTGCGCCGGACGGACCGCGCGGGCCAGCCCGTCATGCGCCGTCATTGCGACGCGCCGGATCGCATCGCGGTCCAACGCGGCATCGGTGAGCACCGCACCGATCGTCGTATTGCCGGAGCCGGGGGCGAGGGGGAGCGGCTCCGACCGGGCGACCCACTCGTTTCGCTCGCCGTCCCAGATGTCACCAAGCGCGTTCCCCACCATCACTGCGGTCAGGGTCGCCGCGCCGGCGCGGATCGACGAGATGCCAAGGCCGCCGGGCTGTGATCCGCCGCCGATCTTCGCCACCGTCGCGCCCGTACCGGCGCCGACCAGCCCCTCGGCCGGCTCAGGTGTGGCCATCCGGCAGGCCGCATGGCCCGCGGCCGCGTCGGGCCGGATGGTGCCATCGCCCGTCATCAGATCGAAGATCACGGCACCGGCGACGTGCGGCACCCGCCAATCACGGACCGCCACGCCAATGCCCTTCTCTTCGAGGAATCGCATCACGCCGCCATACGCGGTGAGGCCGAACGCGCTCCCGCCGGTCAGCAGGACCGCGTGGAGGATCGCCGTCGCTGACGCCGGTCCGATGATGTCCGTTTGGATCGTGGCCGGGGCGCCGCCGCCCATATGGACTCCCGCCGTTGCCCCGCCTTCGCAGAGGATCACGGTGCAGCCGGTCATCGCGACCGGGTCGGTCCAGTGTCCGACGGAGAATCCGGATGGCAGGCTCACGTCCCCGCCGAGTCTGCCACCATCTAGGGATGGCGACCCGCAGCGAAGCGAACATCCAGAAGAGCGAGGCTGTCTCGACGGCGGGAATGGTCACGGCCGAGCATCCGCTGGCGGCCGAGGCCGGTGCGCGGATCCTCCGCGAAGGCGGGAACGCTGTCGACGCCGCGGTGGCAGCGGCGTTCGCGATGGGCGTCGTCGAGCCGACGACGAGCGGGCTCGGCGGTGTCGCCTGGTGCGTCATCCGTCAGCCTGACGGCACGGTCACGACGATCGACGGCGCTGGCGCCGCACCGGTGCGCGCGACGCCGGCAATGTTCGAGCTCCAGACTTCGGGCGCCGCTGGGATGTACGGCTGGCCGGCGACGAAGGATGACGCGCAGAACGTGGGGTATCGCGCGATCGGACAGATGGGCGCGGTCGGCTGCCTTTGCCACGCGCTCGCGACCTACGGGACGATGGATCGCGCGACCGTCATGCGCGACGCGATCGGCCTCTGCGCCGACGGGTGGGACGTCGACTGGAACCTCTCGCTGTCCCTCGCGCTCTACTACGACCGCCTCGCGGGCGTCGAGGCATCTCGCGCGATCTTCTTCCGTCCGAGCGGCGCGCCGCTGCGGGCGGCGACCGGCTTCGAGGCGGGGGATCGCCTCATCCAGCGGGACCTCGCGGACAGCCTCCGCGCGATCGCTGCGGACGGACCGGACGTGTTCTATCGCGGGGAGCTCGGCCGCCGGATCGCCGCTGACGTGCAGGCCCACGGCGGCCTGCTGAGCGAGCCCGACTTCGAGCTGTTCGAGGCGCGTGAGCGGCCATCGCTCGCGATCGACTATCGCGGCCTGACGCTGCACACCCTGCCTGGCGCATCCGGTGCGATCACGACCGTCGAGGCGCTCCGGATCCTCGAAGGGTTCGAGCTTTCGAAGATGGATCCCCGATCCGCGGTCGCGCTCCATCTCATCGCCGAGGCGCAGCGACGCGCGTTCGCCGACCGCTTCACGTACCTCGCCGATCCGGCGGTGGTGGGAACGGCGATCTTCGACCGGCTCGCGTCGGCCGAACACGCCGCCGCCGCGCGGAAGACGATCGACCCCGGCCGGGCGACCCCGGAGATCGCCGCGACGCCGGTACCGCCGTCGACCGATTGCACGACCCACGTGAACGTCGTCGACCGCGACGGCCGGATGGTCTCGCTGACGACCACGCTGGGCGGCGCGTTCGGCTCCGGTGTCGTTGCGGCCGGCACGGGGATCATGCTCGGGAACGTCATGACCTGGTTCGACCCGCGTCCTGGCCTGTTGAACTCGATCGCGGGCGGAAAGCGGATCCTTTCGGCGATCGCACCGATGGTCCTCGTACGGGGGAACGAGCCGTACATCTCGACCGGCGCCCCGGGCGGGCGGCGGATCATGAGCGCGATGGTCCATGTCGTGACGAATCTCGTCGACTTCGGCCAAGGGCCCGGCCTCGCGGTGAACGGAGCGCGAACGCACTGCGAGTCCGCCGATCTGCTCGTGGACACGCGCATCCCGCAGGCGACGCGCGAGACGCTCGCCGCGATGGGCCATCACGTGGTCCCGCGGCTCGAGACGTTCGCGTCATCCCATTTCGCCCGGCCCAGCGCGATCGTCATCACCGGTGGTGAGCGTCGCGCCGGCGTCGGTGCGCTGAAGAGCTCGACCGCTATCGGGGTCGACTGACCGGACCGGCGTGGACTGAACCGGCGGTACGATGGTCGTGACGCCGGGACCGGCAGAGCCGGCCTGGACGGAGGTTGACATGGACGCGCAGAACGGCGGCGGCACCGCCTCGCAGCAGCCAAAGGTCACCGTTCCGGACATCGTGGCGGCGAAGCGAGCGGGCAAGAAGATCACGATGATGACGGCCTACGACACCGCGTTCGCCAGGCTCGTCGAGGCATCGGGTATCGACATCATCCTCGTCGGTGATTCTCTCGGCATGGTCGTGCTCGGATATCCGACCACGGTGCCGGTGACGATGGACGACATGGTGCGTCATGCCGGTGCCGTGTCGCGTGGCGCGAAACGCCCGCTGCTCGTCGGTGACATGCCCTTCGGGAGCTACCAGGCTGCCACATCCGATGCGTTGCACAACGCCGCGCGGTTCCTGAAGGAGGCCGGCATGGATGCGGTCAAGGTCGAGGGGGGCCACGAGGTCGTCGACACCGTCCGGGCTCTCGTCGACAACGGCATCGCTGTGATGGCGCACGTCGGCCTCACGCCCCAGCGCGTCGCGCAGCTCGGCGGATTCAAAGTGCAGGCCAAGACCGGTCTGACAGCGCGGAAGCTGATCGACGACGCGCTCGCGCTCGAAGACGCGGGCGCGTTCTCGATCGTGCTCGAGTCCGTCCCGGCGCCGGTGGCGCGTATGGCGACCGAGCGCCTGACGATCCCGACGATCGGCATCGGTGCGGGTGTGGATTGCGATGGTCAGGTCCTCGTGCTCCACGACGTCCTCGGCCTCTTCGGCGACTTCAAGCCGAAGTTCGCGAAGCGTTACGCGGATCTCGGCCCGCTCGTCGTCGACGCCCTGAAGCGCTTCGATGCCGATGTTCGAGAGGGGCGCTTCCCCGACGCCGAGCACAGCTTCCCGATGAGGGACACCGAGCGTCAGTCGTTGGAGGAGAGCTTCAAACCCAGGAAGACCGGATGATGCACGTCGCGGTCATCGGGCTCGGCGCGATCGGAACGCTCGTCTCGCGGGCGCTCGAGGGCCAGGTGACGCTCACGCGCATCGATCGGACGAAAGCGCCGCTCACGGAACACGTTGCCTCGGTCGACATCGCCCTCGTCACCACGAAGTCGCAGGGCACCGCGTGGGCGGCTGAGACTGCGAAGCGCGTGCTCGCGAAAGGCGGCACCATCCTCACGATCCAGAACGGCCTCGGCCATCGCGAACGGCTCGCCACGGTGCTCGGTGACGAGCGTGTCACCGTCGGCGTCATCTATGTCGGTGCCTCTCTCGACGGCGAGACACTGCGTACCACCGGTCCCGGACGCGTGGAGCTCGGACGCGCAGCACACGTGGACGACCTCGCTGCCGCGTTGCGAGCGGGTGGCATGACCGCGACCGTCGTCGATGATGCATGGCCGGCCGTGTGGCGCAAGCTGGTCGGTAACGCCGCGGTCAATCCGGTGAGCGCCCTCGTCGGCGTCACCAACGGCGAGCTGCTGCAGCACTTGGCCGCGCGCATCGTGGACGCAGCCGCTCGCGAGTGCGCGAGGGTCGCAAGTGCCGAGGGTGTACCGATCTCCGATGCGGAGGCGATCGTTCTCTGGCGCGCGATGGCGGAGCTCACCGCCACGAACCGCTCCTCGATGCTCCAGGACGTCCGCAGCGGGCGGCCGACTGAGATCGACTGGATCAACGGTGAGGTCATCCGCCGGGGCCGGCGACACGGCGTGCCGACGCCGGTGAACGAGGCGCTCCTAAAGCTCGTCGAGATCCTGGAGGCGTATCCCTAGCAGCGTGTTGTCGATGAGCCGCGCGCGGCCGACGCGCGCGGCGAGCGAGATCGCCGCGCGGTCCACCGGTCCCTCGAGCTCACGGAGCGTGAGCGGATCCGCGCAGGAGACGTACTCGGGCTCGATGTCCGCTGCCGCGAGCTCCGCGCGTACCGCGTGACGCAGCATCTCGGCGTCCCGCTCGCCGCGTGCGAACGCGGCTTCGGCGGCACGGAGGCCCCGGAACAGTGCAGCCGCGCGGTCCCGCTCGGCATCGCTGAGGTAAGCGTTCCGCGATGAGAGCGCGAGGCCGCTGGGCCCGCGCACGATGGGACGACCGATGATCCGGGTGGCCAGCCCCAGGTCGCGGGCCATGAGCTGGACGACCCGAAGCTGCTGGAGATCCTTCTGCCCGAAGTACGCGCGGTCGGGCGTCACGATGCCGAGCAGCCGCCGGACGACCGTCGCCACGCCGGTGAAGTGCCCGGGCCGGGCCGCGCCCTCCAGCAGTGCGGCGATCGGGCCGGGCTCGATCGCGCGGTCTTGACCTGGCGGATACATCTCCTCGACCGAGGGCACGAACGCCGCCACCGCTCCATGGCGCTCGAG
>JANLWM010000148.1:0-11246 GCA_031364525.1 Chloroflexota bacterium
GAAGACCGTGTCGTCACCCGCGAGCGTGCCGACGACGTCGCTGAATCCGGACGTGTCGAGCGCGATGGCGAGCGCGTTCGCCGTGCCCGGCGGCGTCTTCAGGATCACCAGATTCCCAGCGACCGCGCCCTGGACCCGGTATTCCTCGCAGAACCGCCGCAGCCGCTCGATCCCACCGGAAGCGGGCATCGTGACCGGTGGCGCGTAGACATGCGCCCCGTCGCGCGGCACCTTGACCAGGCCGAGCTCCACGATGTCCCGCGACACGGTGGCCTGGGTCGCGGCGAATCCGCCGGCACGGAGAGCGCGGACGACGTCCTGTTGCGTCGCAAGACGACGCTCGGCGACAAGGCGCAGCAGCGTCTGCTGGCGATGTTGCTTCCGGGCGTTGAGCTCGTTCATGCGGCGGCCTCGAAGACGGTGCCGGCCACCTCGCCCGCGAGGAGCGCCTCCACAGCGTCGATGTCGCGCGCCGACACGATCGCCGCACGGCAGCCCGTCGCTGCGGCGACCAGACACGCCTCCACCTTGGGCAACATCCCGCCCTCGATGGTCCCGTCGTCGACCAGGGCCTTCGCGGTGTCGCGGTCCAGCCGAGCGATGACGCGCCCGTCCTTGCCACGCACTCCCGGCACGTCGGTGATGAATGCAAGAAGGCGGGCGGCGATGCTCGCCGCGATCGCGCCCGCTGCCGTGTCGCCGTTCACGTTGAGGATCGTGCCGTCCGTATCGAGCGCGGCCGGAGCGACGACCGGCACCCGCAGCGCGCCAAGCAGCTCCTCGAGCAGGGAGCTATCGACCATCGCGACGCGACCGACCAGGCCAAGGGCGACGTCCTCACGTTCCGCCCGGAGCATCCCGCCGTCGACCCCGGATATGCCGGTCGCGGGCACGCCTTTCGCGATGAGCCGCGCGACCAGGGTCTTATTGACGAGTCCGCAGAGCACCGCCAGGGCGACGTCGCGCGTCCGCTCGTCGGTCACCCGCAGGCCGCGCTCGAATCGTGTCTCGAGCCCGAGCCGCGTCGCCCACTCGCCCACGAGCGGGCCGCCACCATGGACGGCCACGACCGGGCGTCCGGAATCGTGGAGCGCGGCGACCAGGTCAAGCGCCGCGTCGTCCTCGCCGGCGACGCTGCCGCCAATTTTCAGGACGACGGCCTCGCGCGAGCGCTCGGCGGTGGGGGTACGAATTGACTGCCTAGGTGGTGTAGTCGGCATTGATCCTCACGTACTCCGCTGAGAGATCGGTGCCCCAGGCGCGCGCGGTCGAATCACCAAGCCCGAGGTCCACTTCGATCGCGATCTCGGGCTTCGCGAAGAGCGCACGCACCGCATCGGCATCGAAGCGCTGCGGGGCGCCGTGGGCAAAGACCGCGACATCGCCGATGCGGACCGTCGTCCGGGTCACGTCGACCTTCGCGCCCGAGCGCCCGGCGGCGGCGAGGATCCGGCCCCAGTTCGGGTCGGCGCCGTGGATCGCGGTCTTCACCAGGTTCGAGGTCGTGATCGTGCGGGCGGCCAGCCGGGCGTCCGACTCGGACGCGGCGCCGAGCAGGCGGACCTCGAACACTTTGGTCACGCCTTCGCCGTCCGCGACCACGGCACGGGCCAGGTCGAGGCATACGGCGGTGAGCGCGTCGAGGAACGTCGACCCGTCGACCGCACCGACACGCACGCCGGATGCGCCGTTCGCGAGGATCAGCAGTGTGTCATTCGTGCTCGTGTCGCCGTCGACCGAGATGGCGTTGAAGCTGTCGTCCGCGGCCGCCCGGAGCATCGGCCGCAGCGCGGCGCCATCGATGAGCGCGTCCGTGGTGACGAACGTCAACAGCGTCGCCATGTTCGGATGGATCATTCCCGCGCCCTTCGCGATCCCGCCGATGCGGACGGTGCCGCCGGACAGGGTGACCTCCCGCTCGGCGATCTTCGGACGGGTGTCCGTGGTCATGATCGCCCGGGACGCGTCGTCCCAGCCGGACTCCGAGAGCGCGATGCGGCCGATCGCCGGTCCGACGCGATCCATCGGGAGCGGGACGCCGATGACCCCGGTGCTCGCGACCGCGATCTCGTGGGCGTCGACCTGCAGCAGCGCCGCCGCGGCCGTCGCCATGTGCACGGCGTCGCGCTCGCCCTGCGGTCCGGTGCAGGCGTTCGCGTTGCCCGAGTTCACGACGATGCCCCGGAGGTGTCCCTTGGAGAGATGCTTCCTGGTGACGACGCAGGGCGCCGCGATCACCTGATTCGTCGTGAAGACGCCGGCGGCGTGGCAGTGCTCCGCGGTCGACGCGATGAGGGCAACGTCCAGCCGGGTCGTGCCCTCGTGCTTCACGCCGCCGGCGACGGCACCGGCGACGAATCCCGCTGCGAACGTCACGCCGCGCCCACCACGGTCAGCGCGCCCATCCATCAGGGCCATAGGGGCATCGCCTCCAGTCCGGTCGTCTCCGGAAGCCCGCACATCACGTTCAAGTTCTGGATGGCCTGACCGGCGGCGCCCTTCACCAGGTTGTCGATGACCCCCACGGCGATGAGCCGGCGGTTGTCGGGATCCACGACGGCGTGCACGAGACACCAGTTGCTTCCGAGGGTCGCCTTCGTCGGAGGGAACGCGTCCACGTTCCGGACGAACGCCTCGCCGGCGTAGGTCTGCAGATACGCGTCTTTCACCTGCGCGGCGGTGACGCCGTCGCGGAGCGATGCATAGCAGGTCGCGATGAGCCCGCGGGTCATCGGGACCAGATGCGGCGTGAACGTCAGTCGCGGCGGCACGCCACCAAGGCGCGCGAGCGCCTGCGCGATCTCGGGCGTGTGCCGATGCTTCGGCACGCCATAGGCCCGCACGCTTCCGTCGATCGTGCCGTAGAGATACGCGTCATCGACGACGTGCCCCGCTCCGGAAACGCCCGACTTCGCGTCGACGATGACGTCATCGCCGATGAGCTCATGCAGCGCCGCCGGCCCGAGCGCCAGGAGCGACGCGGTCGGATAGCAGCCCGGGTTCGCGACGATCCGCGCGCCGGGGAGCTCCTTCCGGGCGAACTCCGTCAATCCGTAGACGGACTCCGCGAGGAGCTCGGGGGCCGGATGGGTGTAGCCGTACCACCGCTCGTAGCCTGCGGGGTCCTTCAGCCGGAAGTCGCTGCCGATATCGATGATCCGGCGGCCGTCCTTCAGCCACTGCGGGGCCCGTTTGGCGGCCTCGCCGGCCGGGAGGGCGGTGAAGACCACCTCGGCATCGCCGACGTCACTGCCTACCACGAGCGAATCGGGCGCACCGTGCAGGTGCGGCTGCACGTCCTTGAGCCGCTCGCCCTGATGGCTGCGCGCGACCGCGGCGACGACGGTGACCCCGCTGTGGCGCAGCAACAGCCGCGCGAGCTCGCCACCGGCATAGCCGGTCGCCCCGACGATCGCCACCCTGATGGCCATCGCAGGATTATGCACCACTATGGATATTTATGCAATGAAGCGCGACGGGTCATCGCGAGTAGGAAAGATCCTCCGCTGCTCGAATGCCGCCTGGGCCTAGGCGGCGCGCTTGAACCACCGGGCGATCGGGACGAGCGACCGGCCGACCGCGGCTGCGAGCAGCAGGCCCACGAGGAGCAGCGTGATCAGGATCTGCGAGCCCGGTGACCGCGGACGCAGGAAGAGCTCGCCATCGGTCAGGAGGTCGACCATCACGATGAGCGCGGCGGCGGCGGCGGTCGCCCAGAGCGCGCGCCACAGCAGCTTCGGGGAGCCAAGGTCGGCGCGAGCGAGCAGCGGCGAGGCGCTGGTCCGCATGACGTAGTGCGCGCAGATGAGGGTCGCGACGAACGGCAGGAACACACCTAGGTAGCGTGCGATCGGCTCTTCCATCCCCACCCTCGAGTCGGGCTTCGTTTGCGCCCGGTGCGGTCGCGACGCGCGGTCAACGCGAGTCTAGCGGGCGTGCCCTCGCGAAAAGTCGAAGAACGCCCGCTCCGGTCCACCAACGAGGTCTCGACCACGTGTCGATACGCGGGAGCCATCGGCCAACAAGAGCAGCGTCGCGAAGCCCTCCCCCCGCTCGCCGTAACCGACCGCCACGGGCACGACGTCCGTCACGTCGGACCACGGGTGATCGCTCGAGAAGAGCGGCAGACCGGATGCGACATGGAGCCCGCCGGCGTCAACGACCGTCCTGGCGAACGCCGATGGGAGCGACAGAACGAGCGCAGCGAGAGCGACCATCGCGAGGAGCCGCGGCGCGAGAACGACGTGCGCGACCCATCGGCGCAGCCAGGTCTCCGGCCCAGCGGCGTTCCGGTGCCACCCCCGGAGCGTGCCGCGGGCCCACATGGCCGCCGAAGCGCCGAGCCCGGCACGTGCGACGACGGCGGCGAGCGCGGCGCCGCCGGCGAGCGCCGCTGTCAGCACCCGCGGATCGAATGCGGCCAGATGCGGGAGGACCGCGAATGACCCCGGCGCCGGAGTGATCCGCGCGGCGGCCTGGACGGCGAACGGCACCGCGGCGATCAGGATCACGCCGGCCATCAGCGCGAAGCCGCCGATCGCAAGAGGGATCACCGGATCATCCGCATCGCCGAATCCGTCGACCACACGATCGATGGCCAGGGTCAGCTCGTGTCGCGCTCCCGTGCGATCGAGGCCACCGCTGCGGCCGGCCGCGAGGACGCCGGCGAACGGCGCCGCGAGCACCGGTTCGGAGACCCCCTCGAGCGCGATGGAGAGGATGATCTGACCGCTCGGCGAGACGATCCGCACCTGTCCGCGGTCCGCCACGACCGACCGCACGTCGGGCCAGGCGATGACCCGGCTCGTCCGCGCGTCGGTGATCCGCAGGCCGGCGGCGTCGAGCTCGCATGTCGCGTCGCGCGTTCCGACCATTCCCTCATGGATCCGCACGGCTTGCCGCACGAGTGCCGCCGGCCGGGCGAGCTGGACCGGATCCGCGACCCCGCGGGCCCGACCGACCGCGGCGAGGCGCCCGAGCTCCGAGTGATCCAGGTGCTGCACTTAGAGAGAACGCGCGGAGGCCTCCGCTGTCACGCGCTGGAACCGGAGCGTCTCGCCGGGTACCGCCTGGGCGACCACGCCGAGATCGGCAACGATGACCGTCGCGATGATCGGATACCCACCGGTCGTCTGATGGTCGGCGAGCAGCACGATGGGCGCCCCGCCCGCCGGGACCTGCACCGCCCCAGCGATCACACCGCAGCTCAGGAGCTCGCCTGAGGCAGGTCCGATGGCGGCTCCGCCGAGGCGGGCACCCATGCGATCGCTCTCGGGCAGCACCTTGAACGACGTATCGAAGAAGCGCTCGAGGCTCCCTGCCGGGAAGCGATCGTCGTGCGGTCCGGCGACCGCGCGGACCGCGCGCGCGTATTCGGCTGGCGGGATCCGGCGCCCGGCGGCCTCCGACCCGACGAGCGACGGCCCGAGCGGAAGCTCATCACCCGCGGCGAGCGGCCTCGGGATCGCGCCGATCGCCGCCGGCAGGTACGTCGCGCGCGATCCAAGGACCGGCGGTGGGACGATCCCGCCGCTCACGGCGACGTAGACGTAGCGAGTGCGGTCCGATCCCTCGATCACGACCTCTTCGCCTGGTCGCGCGAGGACGCTCGTCCAACCCGGCATCCGGCTGCGGGTGCGTACCCGGACGTCGCGGCCGGTCGCGGCGATCACCCGGCGGTCGTCGCAGCGGAAGGCGAATGGAAGACCGACGACCTCGATGGCCGCGTCACCTTCCGCGCACCCGGCCAGCCTGAGGGACGCCGCGAACGCCACGGGGTCGGCGGGGCCCGACGGCGGAATGCCCGCCCGCGACCGACCGGTCCGCCCGCGGTCCTGCACCGTGGCGCGCAGGCCGGGTCTGATGACGCGCATCACCGCGGCACGAAGCGAACGCGGTCGCCCGGACTGATGAGGGCCGCCGGCTCGCGCGCGGGATCGAACATCACGCGCTCGGTCCGTCCGATGAGGCTCCAGCCGCCCGGCGAATCGAACGGATATACAAGGGTCTGCCCATTCGCGATGCCGACAGACCCGGCGGGCACCCGGGAGCGCGGCACATCGAGCCTCGGTACGCGGATGCGCGGGTCGAGCATCCCGCAGTACGCGAGTCCCGGCATGAAACCAAGGAAGAACGCGCTGTACTCCTGTCCGGCATGCAGATCGACGAGCTGCGCCGCAGAGAGGCCTGAACGGCCGGCGGCGCTCTCGAGGTCCGGTCCGTCGTAGATCGTCGGGATCTCGACGAGCGATCCGGCCACGGAGACCGACGACGCCGGCCGTGCTGCCGCCAGCGCCGTTGCCGCGGCGAGCGCCTCGCCACGCGCCACCTGCGCCGGATCGAACCCGAGCACGACCGACGCGTACGCGGGTATCGCCTCCCCCATCTCCTGGGCCTCCCAGGCATCAGCGATCGCCCGGGCCTGTTGCACGATCGCCGGGTCGATGCGCTGCTCGAGCTCGAGAAGGAAGGCCCGGTCGCCGAAGTCTCGAAGGCTCATGCGGCGCGCAGGCGCCCCACGTGGACACCGGCCGCGACGAGCGCCGCGCGGGCCGCCCGAAGGATCGCCGGCGCGCCCGGCGTGTCTCCATGTACGCAGAGCGTGTCGACAGCCTGCTCGAGGAACGAGCCGTCGTTGGCCCGGACACCGCCGCCGGTCATGAAGGAGACGGCCTGCGCGGCGGCCTTCGCCGGATCAGTGATCAGCGCATCTGCCAGAGCGCGCGAACGAAGCGTGCCGTCACCCTCGTAGACGCGATCGATGAATCCCTCGCGCGCGACCCGCAGGCCCGCAGCCCGACCGACGCGCTCGAGCGCCGACCCGGGGAACACAAGAAGGATGAGTCCGGCGGTGCTGCGTTGGACGGCGCGCACGATCGCGCCGGCGACGGACTCGTCGTGCTGGGCCGTGTTGTAGAGCGCGCCGTGCCCTTTCACATGCGTGACCGGCACGCCTTCCGAGCCCGCGATCGCGGTGAGGACGCGGATCTGCTCCACCAGATCGGCGACGAGCTCGTCGGTGGGGATGGCCAGCGCCGTCCGGCCGAAATTCGCCGGATCGCGATAGCCCGGATGGGCGCCGACGGCCACGCCGCGGGCCTTCGCGAGCGTGATCGTCTCGCGCATCGTGCGCTCGTTGCCGGCGTGCACCCCGCAGGCGATGTTGGCCGACGTGATGAGCGGCATCATCGCCGCATCGGTGCCCGCGCCTTCACCAAGATCGCTATTGAGATCGACCGTCGCCATGAGACGCACGGTAGAACGAAAGCGACCCAGGGTCTCCCCTGGGCCGCAATTGACAGGTACGGCGCGTACGCCGGGCCCGGCTACGCCGGCCCCGGCGAGCCCCATTTAGATGAACAGCGGTGCGAGGACGAGCGTGATCGTGGCCAGGAGCTTGATGAGCACGTGCAGGCTCGGGCCGGCGGTGTCCTTGAACGGATCACCGACCGTGTCGCCGACCACGGCCGCGGCATGCGCGAGGGTCCCCTTACCGAGGACATTCCCCGCGTCATCCTTGAGCATGCCGGACTCGATGTACTTCTTCGCGTTGTCCCAGGCACCGCCGCCGTTGTTGAGGACGGTGGCGAGGATCACGCCGGCCATCGTGCCCACCATGAGCAGGGCCGCCTCGGCCTCCGCCTTCAGGACCACGCCGACGATGATCGGGGTGATGATCGCGATGACCCCCGGGGGGATCATGTTCTTGAGCGCCGACTGCGTGGTGAGGTCGACGACCCGCGCGTAGTCCGGGCGAGAGGTGCCGGCCATGATGCCCGGATCCTCGCGGAACTGGCGGCGGACCTCTTCGATGATCGCGCTGGCGGACTTGCCGACGGCGCGGATCGCGAGAGACGAGAAGAAGTAGACGAGCATCGCGCCGATGAGGCCACCGATGAACACGTCGACCTTCGCGAGGTTGACGGTGTCGAAGGGCTTGCCCGTGATCTGGGCGACCTTGTCGAGGTAGGCCGAGAACAGGAGGAACGCTGCGAGCGCGGCGGAGGCCACGGCGTAGCCCTTCGTCAGGGCCTTCGTGGTGTTCCCGACCGCGTCGAGGCGATCGGTCCGCTCGCGGGTCTCCAACGATGCGCCGGACATCGAGGCGACGCCGCCGGCGTTGTCGGTGATCGGCCCGAAGGTGTCCATCGCCAGGATGAACGCAGCGCTCATGAGCATGCCCATGGTCGCGACGGCCGTGCCGTAGATGCCGCCGTGCGGGAGGCCGGTCAGGGTGCCCCACTGCTCGCCGAACCAATGAGAGGTGAACAGCGCGATCGCGATCGTGATGACGGATGAGAACGTGGTCTCGAACCCGACCGCGAGGCCGGAGATGATGGTGGTCGCCGGGCCGGTCTTCGAGGCCTCCGCGATCTCCTTCACCGGGCGCCAGGCGCCTGACGTGTAGTACTGGGTGATGAACACGAACGCGACGCTCGTGAGGATGCCGACGATGCCGGCGCCGGCGAAGTAGTACCAGCCGCCCTTCTCGTTGAGCATCAGGTAGGTCACGAGGATCATGCCGAGCGCCGAGAGCGTCGCGGTGATGTAGTAGCCGATGTTCAGGGAGCCCATCGGGTCGCGCGTCTCGCTGCCTCGGACGGTGAAGATGCCGATGACGCTCGCCACGAGCCCGAAACCACGAACGACGAGCGGGAAGATGATCCAGGCGACATTGCCCGTTACGGCGTAGATGGCGACGCCGAGGATCATCGCGCCGATGTTCTCAGCCGCGGTCGACTCGAAGAGGTCCGCGCCACGACCGGCGCAGTCGCCGACGTTGTCGCCGACGAGGTCGGCGATGACGCCCGCGTTCCGGGGGTCATCCTCGGGGATGCCCGCCTCGATCTTGCCGACGAGGTCGGAGCCGACGTCGGCCGCCTTGGTGTAGATACCGCCGCCGAGCTGCGCGAACAGGGCCACGAATGACGCGCCGAACCCGAAGCCGACGATCGTGAAGGGCGCCTGGTCGGGGTGCGCGAAGCCGCCATACGCGACGAACATCACGAACACGCCGATGAGCGAGAGCCCCACGACGAGGATGCCCGAGACCGCGCCGCCGCGGAGCGAGATCCGCAGGGCGTCGGCGACGCTGTGCTGGGCGGCCGCGGCGGTGCGGAGGTTGGACTTCACCGCGACGAACATGCCGACGATGCCGGACGCCATCGAGCACGCCGCGCCGACCAGGAAGGCGATGCCGGTCTTGATCGCCAGCTCCTCCCGAGAGACGCCGGGCGCCGACTCGAAGAAGTAGATGACGGCTGCGATGACGACGGTGCCGCCGAGGGCCAGGAGGGCGATGGTGCGGTACTGCCGGTTGATGAAGGCGACGGCACCCTCGTAGATGGCGCCGGCCACTTCCTGCATCGCCGGAGTGCCGATGTCGGAGCCCAGAACGTCGTATGCGAAGTAGGCGGCCACCGCGACGGCGACCACGCCGGAGATGGGCACGATCCACAGGAGCGGATTGGCGGCAAAGGCGTCCAAGGGCGCGCGTCCTCCCAGGTGTTAGTCGCAAAAAGACAGCGCCCGCCCCGACGGAGGGGGCCGCAGCGCTGTCGCAAATTGTAGCCACGGCCCCGTGCGGGCGCAAATCACATATCGTGGGAGCTGTGCCACCGCAGAAAGCGTCAAAGTCAGCGCCCAAGGCCGATGCCAGCGAGAAGGCGAAGAGCGCCGACCGCGACTGGATGACGACCGCCGAGCTCGCAACGAAGATCGGCTGGCGCGAGCACGCGCTCCGCGACGCGCTGCGGGGCAAGGATCTGGCGGGCGTCCGCCGGACCTCATTCGGCTATCACATCGACTCTAGCGAAGTGGATCAGATCAAGGGTTCCCTGGGACCTCCGCCGCCGAAGGGCAACGCCTCAAAGCGGATCTAGAGCTTCACGACACCGAGCTGCTGCAGCTGACCGAGCGTGTCGTACATCGCGTGGATCTCGGTCACCTTCCCATCGACGACCCGGAACGTGTCGATCCCGGCCACCGTGAACTCCGCACCCGTGGGCAACAGCCCCATGAGCGTGCTGAGGAACGTCCCGCGCATGACGAACCGGGCGCACACCCGCTCGCCGTCGGTGAATTCCTCCGTGAACTCGAAGCGGATGTCGGGGAACGCTTCGAGCATCTGCATCGCGAAATTCTCGAAGGCCCGACGGCCCCGCAGCACCTCGCCGCTGACGGTGGTGAACACGACGTCCGGAGCGAGGATCTCCTCGGCCACGGTCATGTCGCCGCGGCACACGATGTCCAGGAAGCACCGTCGCGCGATGGCGATCGGGTCCGAAGCGGCCGCGGTCGGGCGCGGGCTCATGCCCGCTTCCGCAGCCTCGCCGGAAGGATCTGGAGCTCTTCGCGATACTTCGCGACCGTCCGGCGAGCGAGGATGATCCCGTGGTCATTGCGCAGGAGCTCGACGATCTCCTGGTCCGAGTGCGGGTGGCCGCGGTCTTCCGCGTCGATGATGTTCTTGATCACATCCTTCGTCCCCAGCGAGGCGGTGAAGAACAAGGAGAACGGAACGACCTGACCGGCCGGCAGCAGCACGTACTTTCCCGCGGTCGCCCGGCTGACCGTCGACTCGTGCATCCCGATGCGCTCACCGACCTCGGCGCGGGTGAGCGGGCGCAGGCTCTGGATCCCCTTCTCGAGGAAGTCCTGCTGACACTCGACGATCACCTGCGTGATGCGCGCCATCGTCTGCCGGCGCTGGTTGATGTTGTCGATGAAGAACTTCGCGCGCGTGACGTACTCGCGGATGTGCTGCTTCTCTTTATCGTCCATCGTCGGCGCCTCGACGTTCGCCGTGCGTGCCGCCTGGATCTGGCCCACGAGCTGCCGGTACACGGGATTGACCTTCAGCGAGAAGCGGCGTGACTCGATGACCTCTACCTCGAACGCGTCCTGGTCGTTCTTCACGATGATCACGTCGGGCCGTAGCGCGACCTGGCGGCCGCCGATGCTCGTGCCGTCCGGTCCCGCAGCGAACGCCTGGGCCGGGTACGGATTCAGGTTGTCCTTGATGTAGTCCCAGGCGGCCTGGACCTCCTCGCGCGAGATCCGCAGAGCTTGCGCGACGTCGCCGAACTTGTGCTCGCCGAGCTCGCGGAAATGCTCGGCGACGATCGTCCGCGCGTGCGCCGGGACGACCTCCCCTGCCTCGGCGAGATGGGTCATCTGAATCAGCAGGCACTCCTGGATATCGCGCGCCCCGAGGCCCCATGGCTCGATCGACTGGATGGCACGCA
>JANLWM010000271.1:0-14602 GCA_031364525.1 Chloroflexota bacterium
GGCCGGGTCGGCCGGGTCGGACGGGGCGGATGTCCTGAACGGCGGCACGGACCTCATGGTGGAGATCAACTTCGGCCGCAAACGGCCGACGGCGGTCATCGCGATCGACCGCGTCGCCGAGCTCCGCGAGCTGTCGAAGGACGGGACCGTGCGGGTCGGCGCGGGCGTGACGTTCACCATGCTGCTCGAGCGCGATCACGGGTCGAGCGCCCTGCGGGAGGCCGCGCGGACCGTCGGCTCCCCACAGATCCGGAACGCCGCGACGATCGGCGGGAACGTCGCGACCTCCTCGCCGGCCGGCGACTCCCTCCCGGTGCTCGCCGCCCTCGACGCAGCGGTGCATCTGCGCTCGTCCCGCGGCGCGCGGATCGTGCCGTTCCGTGAGTTCATGACCGGTCCGAAGAAGAATGTCCGGGTAGCGGACGAGCTGGTGACCGCGATCGAGTGGAACGACGCTGGTCCGGCGCAGGTCTTCATGAAGGTCGGGACGAGGAACGCGATGGTCATCGGGGTCGCCAGCCTGGCGCTCGTTGTCGACCACATGAACGCTCGGGTCGGCCTCGGTCTCGGCTCGTGCGGGCCGACGATCCTCTCGGCACCGGAGGCCGCGAAGTTCGTCGCCGGCCTGATGGATGAAGCCGACTGGGAGCCATTTGTCCCGAGCGATGCTGCCTGCACCGAGTTCGGCGCACTGGTGGCGGCCGCGGCGCGGCCGATCGACGACGTCCGGGGCACAGCGGCGTACCGCAGGCACGTGCTCGCCGTGATGGCTGCCCGCGCGCTCGCGCGCGTGGCGAGGATCGCATGAAGCTCACCGTGAACGGCGCGCCCCGTGACGCCGAAGCCCGCGACGGCGAGTCGCTGCTCTCGTTCCTCCGCGAAGAGCTCGCGCTCCCTGGCAGCAAGAACGCCTGCGAGCAGGGCGAGTGCGGCTCGTGTTCGGTGCTGCTCGACGGCGCGCTGGTGTGCAGCTGCCTCGTCCTCGCGGCCGCGTGCGCCGACAAGAACGTCGAGACGGTCGAGGCCCTCTCCACCAACGAGACGCTCCACCCGATCCAGCAGGCGTTCCTCGACGCCGGCGCCGTGCAGTGCGGCTTCTGCACGCCGGGGTTCATCGTTGCCGCGCGCGCGCTGCTCGCGAGCAACCCCGAGCCGAGCGACGCGGAGATCCGCGAGGCCCTCTCCGGGAACATCTGCCGCTGCACCGGGTACGGAAAGATCCTTGAGGCCGTGCACGCGGCCGCGAAAGCGCGAGCGTGACCCTCACTCGTCCCCGTGTCCGCGGCATCGTCGGCGAGTCGATCATCAGACCCGACGGTCCGCCGAAGGTGAAGGGCGAATTCGAGTACGCGAGCGACCTCTGGCAGGACGGGATGCTCCATGGTGCGACCCTGCGCAGCCCGCACGCCCACGCTCGTATCGTGGCGATCGACACGGCGAAGGCGCGGGCCCTGCCGGGCGTGCGCGCGGTGCTCACGCATGCCGATCTCCCCACCGGGCAGCTGTTCGGCCTGATGACGAGCGATCAATCGCCGCTCGCCCGGACGAAGGTCCGCTTCATCGGCGATCCGGTCGCGCTCGTCGCCGCTGACGACGAGCGCACCGCTCGCGACGCCTGCAAGCTGATCACGGTCACGTACGAGACATTGCCGCCGATCACCGATCCGATCGCGGCATTGCAGCCGGACGCGGCGCCGATCCACGACAGCGGAAACGTCATCGATGCGGTCCGGCTCGTACACGGGGACCCCCGAGCGTCAGCGGACGTGGTGGTGGAGGGCGAGTACGAGGTCGGGATGCAGGATCAGGCCGCGCTCGGCCCGGAGGCCGGCCTGGCGATCCCGGACGACGACGGCGGGGTGACGCTGCACATCGCGACGCAGTGGCTGCATGAGGATCTGCGGCAGATCGCGCCGTGCCTCGGGCTGCCCGAGGAGAAGGTGCGCCTGGTGATGTCGGGCGTGGGTGGAGCGTTCGGCGCGCGCGAGGACGTGACGCTGCAGGTGCACGCGTGCCTGCTCGCCATCGCGACGAAACGTCCGGTGCGCATGACCTACGGCCGGGAAGAGTCCTTCTACGGACACGTGCATCGCCATCCGGCGCGACTGTTCTACGCGCACGGCGCGACGAAGACCGGCGAGCTCGCCTTCGTGCACGCGACCATCGTGCTCGATGGCGGCGCGTACGCGTCATCCAGTCCGGCGGTCATCGCGAACGCGGCGTGCTTCGCCGCCGGTCCGTACAAGGTGCCGAACGCCGAGGTCTGGAGCGTCGGCGCGTACACGAACAACCCGCCGACGGGAGCGATGCGCGGATTCGGCGCCGTACAGACCTGCTTCGCCTATGAGGCCCAGATGGACAAGCTCGCCGCGACGCTCGGGATGGATCCGGTGGCCCTGCGGATGAAGAACGCCCTCGCCGATGGCGACCTGATCATCACCAGCCAGCCGGTGGCCGGGTCCGAGCCGGTGAGCGAGGTCATCCGGCGGGCGAACGCGCTGCCGCTGCCCGCCGACGGGCGGGCATCGGCGCTCGAGCTTCCCGGCGGGGCGGGGAACCTGACGCTCGGCGAAGGCGTCGTCCGGGGGGTCGGCTTTGCCGCCGGGTTCAAGAACGTCTGCTACTCGCATGGCTTCGACGACTCCTGTGATGCGCGCGTGCGGCTCGAGCGCGACGCCGACGGCCCGATCGCGTACGTGCATACGGCCGCCGCCGAGGTCGGCCAGGGCGTCGTCACCGTGCAGCTGCAGATCGCGCGTACCGAGCTCGGTCTCGAGCGGGTCGTCGTGCTGAACGCGGACACGAACATCGGCTCGTCCGGATCGAGCTCCGCATCGCGGCAGACCTGGATGGCCGGCAGTGCCGTGAAGGCGGCGTGCGACCTCGTGAACGCCGAGCTCGATCTCCGCGCACACGATCGCGGCATCCCGCGCGACCGGATCGACGCGCTCCTCGATACGCCGGTCGAGCAGCGCGTCACGTATCGCCACACGCCGACCGAGCCGCTGACCGCCGCGACCCAGAACCATGGGCACGTGGCGTTCCTCTTCGCCGCGCATCGGGCGAGCGTCGACGTCGATCTGGGCACCGGCCTGGTGAAGGTGGTGCAGGTGGCGACGGCGCAGGACGTGGGCAAGGCGATCAATCCCGTCGCCGTCATCGGACAGCTCGAAGGGGGCATCGCCCAGGGCCTCGGGTTGGCGGTGATGGAGGAGGTGATCCTGAAAGACGGGCAGGTGAAGAACGCGTCATTCACCGACTACCTGCTGCCGACGTTCCTCGATATGCCGCCGGTCGTGACCGACATCATCGAGCATCCGCACCCGGACGCGCCCTACGGCGCGAAGGGCGTCGGCGAGCCCCCGACGATCTCGAGCACGCCGGCGATCGTCGCGGCGATCCGTGCCGCGACCGGCCGCGAGCTGAATCGGGTCCCGGTGCGGCCGGACGACATCGTGTTCGGCACCGTCGCACGGTCGGACTGGGCCGTCGTCCCTGGCACGGATCCCCGCACGGCAACGCGTCGGTGACCCGGAGGGACCGGCCGGTGCCGCGCATCCGGCACGAGCGTGCGCGTGCGGTGGGCGCTCCCCCGCGACGTCGAGGACCGGGACGAGCAGGGGCAGACCGACCGCTGACCTAGCATGCGTCGCATGACGACCGACACGAGCGAGCTCACCCCGCACCAGGTCGCGACGTACCTAGAGTCAAGCCGCGCGCTCATCGAGTCGGAGTTCCGCGCGCTCGGGAACGACGACGCGGGCTGGCACCCTGCGCCCGGCGAGTGGTGCGCGAAGGCGGTGGTCGGCCACCTCATCGAGGCGGAGAAGCGCGGATTCGCGGGCCGGATCCGCATCATCCAGGCGAGCGATCTGCCACAGCTCGACGCGTGGGACCAGGACGACGTCGAGAAAGAGCGCAACGATTGCAGCCGGCCGGTCGCCGACGTACGGGCCGAGTTCCGCACGCTCCGGGACGAGAGCCTGAAGCTGGTGCGATCGCTGAAGCCCGCCGACCTGGACCGATCGGGGATGCATCCGAAGGCCGGCGAGCTCAAGGTGCGCTGGCTCCTTCATGAATGGATCCATCACGATCGCAATCACACCAAGCAGCTGCTCTCGATCGCCCAGGAGCGGGTCTGGCCGCACATGGGCAACGCCCAGAAGTTCAAAGGGGAATAGAGATGCCGATCCATCTGCGCGCCGAGCCCGGCGACTACGCCGAGGCGTGTCTCTTGCCTGGCGATCCGCTCCGCGCGAAGTACATCGCCGAGACGTACTTCACCGAGACCAAGCAGGTGAACGGCGAGCGCGGACTGCTCGGTTACACCGGGATGTACGAGGGGACCCGCGTGTCCGTGCAGGGCACCGGCATGGGCAGCCCCGGGGCGACCATCGTGTTCGAGGAGCTCATCCAGCTTGGCGTGAAGACGCTCATCCGGGTCGGGACGTGTGGCGGGCTGCAGCTTGGGCAGACCCTCGGCGACACGATCGTCGCGATCTCCGCGGTGTCGGCGGACGCGACCGCGACGCACCTGGTCGGCAACGAGCCGCACACCCCGACGGCGAGCTGGGAGCTGTGCCATGCCGCCGTGCACGCGGCGGACGCCCTCGGCCAGCCGGTCCACGTGGGCTCGGTCGCATCGAGCGACCTCTTCTACAACCCTGACGAGGGTCAGTACGGGCGCTGGTCGAAGCGTGGCGTGCTCGCGGTCGAGATGGAGGCTGCGGCCCTGTTCACCGTCGCAGCGCTGAAGGGCGTGCGCGGCGCGTGCCTGCTCCTCGTGTCGGACATGGTCATCGATGGATCGTTCACGCGTATCAGCGACGCGGAGATGCGTGCCGCGGTGGACCGGACGACGCGGATCGCGCTCGCGGTGGCCATCGGCGCAGCGAAGGCACCCCAGAAGGCCTAGCCCGAAAGGAATCGGACGAGCTCGTCGTTGACGAGCTCCGGCACGTCGTGCTGGATCCAGTGGCCGGCCCCGGGAACGCGTCGCAGACGCGCGTTCGGGACCCACTCGGAGCCGGCCTCGGCGAGCTCCGGACCGAGGAACCGGTCCTGCTCGCCCCAGAGGAGAAGGACGGGCGCGCTCACGCGACGCTGCGGCGTCGCGTGCGGACCGAGATCCCGGAATGCCGCCCGGTAGTAGTTGATCGCGGCGTTGAGCGCGCCTGGCGGGCGAAGGGCGTCGATGTGCCGTTCGATGTCGTCGGGGGTGAACGCGCCCGGCCGTACCGATGCTGTGCGGAAGATCTGGCGGAGCGAGGCGAAGTCATTGCGCGCCAGTCCGGCCTCGGGCATCACGGGCAGCTGGAGCACGAACAGGTACCAGCTTCGCCGCAGGTGCCGTAGCGAGCGAAGGTGGCGCATGAATGTCACCGGGTGCGGCGCGTTCAGCGCGGCCATGCGCCGAAGCATCTCGGGATGCCGCATCGCGAAGGTCCACGCGACGCCGCCTCCGCCCCAGTCGTGGGCGACGAGGTCAGCCCGCGGCTCGCCGAGCGCCGTCACGAGGCCCGCAACGTCGGCCGCGAGGAGGCCGACCCCGTACGCCCGCACGCCGCCCGGTCGCGAGGAGCCGTCGTAACCGCGCAGATCGGGCGCGACAGCGTGAAAGCCCCTGTCCGCGAGGGCCGGGAGCTGGTGGCGCCAGGTGTGCGAGCAGTCCGGAAAACCATGGAGCAGCACCACCAGCGGCCCGCGCCCCATCTCGCGCAGGTGGAGCGTGATCCCGCCGCCGACGTGGACCGTGCGCTCCGTCGGTCCGTCCACGGGGGCATCATGTCATCGATGGTCCCGCTCGAGATCCTCCGATCGGCGCCGAAAGTGCTGCTCCACGATCACCTGGATGGCGGCCTGCGTCCCGCGACGATCGTCGAGCTCGCGCGCGAGCAGGGGTACACCGGCTTGCCGACAGCGGATCCCCTGGAGCTGGGGCGCTGGTTCCACGCGAGCGCCGCATCCGGTTCGCTACCGCTCTACCTGCGTGGCTTCGCCCACACGATCGCGGTGATGCAGACCCCGGACGCCGTCGAGCGCGTCGCCTACGAGTGCGGCGAGGATCTCGCCCGCGACGGCGTCGTGTACGCCGAGGTGCGCTACGCGCCGATCTTCTCGACCCACAAGGGCATGAACCTCGAGCAGGTCGTCGCGGCGGTCGCTCGCGGCTTCGACCGCGCCGAGCGGGATCACCCGATCGTCATGCGTCAGATCGTCTGCGCGATGCGCGATCGCACCGACTCCCTCGAGATGGCTGAGCTCGCGGTCGCCTTCCGCGATCGAGGCTGCGTCGGGTTCGACATCGCGGGTGAAGAGGCCGGACACCCACCGAAGGCGCACCTGGAGGCGTTCCAGTACTGCCGGCAGCAGAACTTCAGCATCACGATCCATGCCGGCGAAGCCTTCGGTCCGCCGTCCATCTGGCAGGCGCTCCAGTACTGCGGCGCGCACCGCATCGGTCACGGGGTCCGGCTGGTGGAGGATATGGCGATCGACGATGGTCGGGTCGTGAAGCTCGGACCGCTCGCGACCTACATCCGCGATCACCGGATCCCGCTCGAGGTCTGTCCGTCGAGCAACGTGGACACCGGCGCCGTCCCGTCCCTCGCTGATCACCCGATCCGCCACTTCCTCGCGCAAAAGCTACGGGTCACCGTGAACACGGATAACCGGCTCATGAGCGCGATCACGCTGTCCGAGGAGCTCCAGCGGCTCTCGGCGACGCTCGGGCTCACCATCGACGAGATCGAGCGGCTTTCGATCAACGCGATGAAGAGCGCCTTTCTCGGGTACGACGAGCGGGTCGCGATCATCTACGACAAGATCAAGCCCGGATACGCGAAGCTGCGCGGCGAGCCGGCGCTCGCGGCCTACTCTCTGCCCCCGAGCGTCTAGCCCTGCTGCGGCGCCGCAGGCTCCGCGATCTCGGTCTGGGCCGACGAGGTGAAGTCCCGCAACCGCTGCGAGCGCACCGCGATCAGGAGCACCGCCGCGCCGATCACGATCCCGTTGATCGCGCCGCCCAGCGCAGGCCCGACCGCCGCGATGATCCCGCCTGTTTCGATCTGCCCGGCGTTGGTCAGGCCGCGGCTGGTGAAGGTGACGAGCGAGGTGATCCTGCCGCGGAACGCATCAGTCGCCTCCAGCTGGA
Organism: Chloroflexota bacterium; assembly: GCA_031364525.1. Lineage (GTDB taxonomy): Bacteria > Chloroflexota > Limnocylindria > P2-11E > P2-11E > UBA4735. Next base: position 7,154 of record JANLWM010000271.1, read on the forward strand.
TGATCGTGTTGCGCATCGCCCCCCAGAACGAGTCGGCGAAGCCGAGGACGAACAGGACAGCGATCGACATGGCGAACGATGTGGAGATCGAAAACACGAAGAGCGCCGCCGCATACAGGAGTCCGGCGACGATCATGACCGCGCCCTTGCGACGGAGCTCGCCCGTTCCGACGAGGACGAATGTACCGACGATCGCGCCCGCGCCGATCGATGACAGCAACAGCCCGAGCCCCTGAGGCCCGGCGTCGAGGACGTCACGGGCGAAGATGGTGATGAGCGCGCTGTTATGGCCGAAGAGCGAAAGGACAGCTTCCGTCCCGAGGATCAACGGCAGGACCGGGCTGCGCATCGCGAACCGGAGGCCGCCGCCGATCGCGCTGCGGAGCGACGTGCGCCGTCCCGGAGTCGCACCCACCCTCGCGCGGATCAGGAGCAGCGCCCCGATCATCGCGAAGTAGCTCGCCGCGTTGACGAAGAACGGGCTGGCGGCGCCGACCGTGGCGATGAGGACCCCCGCGATCGCCGGCCCAAGGAGGGTCGAGAGGCGGACGATCATGGAATTCAGCGAGACGGCACTCTGAAAATCGGCCCGGGGGATGAGCGAGGGGAAGAACGAGTTTCGGCTGGGCGCGTCGAACGCGGAGAGGGTGGAGTTCAGGACCCCGACCACGTAGATGTGCCAGAACTGGATCGTGCCGGTGACGACGAGTGTGCCCAGCACGAGCGACGTCAGGACCTGCGAGCCCTGAGTGAACATGAGCAGCCGCCGTCGGTCGATCCGGTCCGCCAGCGCGCCGCCGAAGAGGGTGAAGGCCAGCAGGGGCACGGCGCGGGTGACCCCTCCGAGACCCAGGAGGACCGGTGAGCTCGTGATCGCGTAGAGCAGATACGTCGTCGCCGTCATCTCGATGAATGTGCCGACCTGCGATACGCACTGACCGACCCAGTAGAGCGCGAAGTCACGATGTCGCAGCGGCGACAGGCCCGCTGGAAGCCGCATCAGGCGGCTATTTGAGCCAGACGATGTCGCCAAAGAAGAAGTTCTGTCCGGACGCGAGCGTCTTGACCGAGAAGTCGCTCATCGACATCTCGAAGAATCCCCCGGTCGACACGAACGCCAGGCGCGAGCCGTCCAGCGACCACGCCGGGAAGGTGTCGTCGCCGGTCTGGGCAAGCGACCGGAGGCCGGTCCCGTCCGCCTTCACGACGAAGATCTCCGACGGTATGCCGAGGTGCGCCCCGTGCGGCACGTACCGGTCGCTGGCCTTCGGCGCGGTGTGCCCGGCGCCGCTGAACACGATGTCCCCGGTCGCCGGCGAGAACCGGGGGGCCTGGACAAAGAAGAACGTGTCCTTGAACAGGACGTGCGCGTTCGTGCCGTCGACATTCGCGGTCCAGATGTTCTCGCTCTGGCCATCCTTGGTCAGGTGGATGAATGCGATGAGCTTCCCGTCCGGGGAGAGGGACGGATCCGCGGCGTCGGTCAGGATCCGCGTGCGCACGCCGGTCTTCACGTTCAGCCGCTCGATCGTCGACTCGTTGCCAACGTACGTCCCGTTGGTCACGATCGCGGCGTTCCGGTGGAAATACAGGAACGTACCGGTCGGGTCATACCGAGGCGTGTCGTAGAACACGTTCTCGGACTCGTGGGCGACGACCGCATGCAGATCCGTGCCGTCCAGGTTCACCGCGTATATGTCGGTACCGAACCCGGTCTTCGGATCCGATCCCTTGGTGAGGGCGAACAGCACCTGCTTCCGATCGAAGCTCAACGAAGGGAGCGCTGGCGCCGCCGTCGGCGGCAGCTCGACCACCCGACCAAGGACGTTCGCCCGTTCATCCAGGCAGAGGAGGCCGGCTGGATTGGCGAGGAGGAAGGTGGCCCGTCCGCACGCGCCGACGCCCGGCGGCGGCGGCGCCGATGAGCTGCAGGACGCGAGCACGAGCGCGATGACCGCGAGGACCTGTTTCACGCGATGACCTGTTTCACGCGATGACCTCGCCCGCGCTCTTGGCCCGCGCGCGCAGCCGGTCCTTGAGCAGATGCGACCGGCGCGCGTAGCGCTGGACCGCCCCGACGTATGCGGCGTGCGACCAGGTCAGGGGAGCCACGGACATGGGGTCGCCGGTCAGGGGATGCACCTGCTCGGCGAGCACGCCGGACCGGTTCGCCTTCGTCGCGCACCACTCAAGGAGCTCGCGCGGCCGATCAAGGTCGGCGAGCGTCTTCGCGGCCGCGATGTGGTGCTCGGCCACCCAGAGCGTGGCGACGAACCACGGGTTCCCCGGCACGTTCGGGATGTCCTGTGACTGCTGGAAGTAGCTGTCGTTCTCGTATCGCGCGAACCCGCCGATCGCGGTGTTGACCCAGAGTCGCGATTCGAGGGCCGCCATGGTCGCGACGACGCGCGGGTCCTCGGCGGGGAGCATGCCGAAAAGGAAGATGCCGGCGATGGACATGTCGAGCGTGGCGTCCTTCGTGATGGTGCCGTCGGGCAGGACGGTGACGGTGCGCACGAAGCGGCCACGCTCCTCGTCGTAGAGGTGCGTGAGCGCCGCCGCCTTGATCTCCTCCGCTGCAGTGCCGTACCGCTTTGAGAGGTCGTGCTGCCCGAACGCCGCGGCGAAGTCCCGCGCGGCCGTGAGGCCCGCCCAGACGGCAGCGGTCGTGAACGCGTGGATGCCGCGACGCTCTTCCCAGAGGTCGAACGACGGTGCCGGCAGCTTCGTCCGCGGCTCGCGATAGCTCGACATGAAGTCAGCGCCGGTCCGGACGAGCTTCCGATACAGGGGCCGTACGAATTCGATGTCCCGGTCGCGATCGTAGTGCTGCCAGAGCGCCCAGATGGGGAGACCGGTCTCGTCCTCCTGGATCGGGAGCTCAAGCCGGCCGTCCGGCGTGGACCACGCGTGCCACGATGAGCCGACCGATCCGTCCGGGTTGTACTTGTGCAGCAGGTAGCCGTCGCGGGTCATGAGCTCCCCGCACAGATAGAAGAACCGGCGCGTGACCTCGCCGTATCCGGCAAGATCCAACGCGTGCGCGACGAGCGCTCCATCGCGCGGCCAGAGGTACGAGTAGGTGTCGCGGTTGAAACGGAGGACGTCCGAATCGTTGCCGGCGATGATCGCGCCGCGGTTGTCGACCTGCGTGCGGATGATGAGCGTCGACTGCTTGTAGAGGTGGATGAGCGGCTCCGGCAGGTGCTCGGCGATCGTCTCGTCCTTGTTCGCCCAGAGGTTCCAGTAGTCGCCGGTCCGGGACAGGAAGGACCCCGCCCCGCGCTCACGAACCAGCTTGTCCAGATCGCGGACCTCGTCGTAGGTCTGGCCCGCGGCGATGACGAATGTCGCCGTCGCAAGCCCACTGGCCGGCACGCGCAGACCGAGCATTCCGACGCTGTCGATGGAGCCCTGGGCCACGAGGTTGCGCGAGAGATCGCCGTCCTCCGCGTCGCGCCAGGTGCCCTCGCGGCCGAGGGCCTCCTTCAACCCGATGGCGAAGGACGTCAAGCCGGACTCGCCGGTGGCGTTCACGCCGGTGATCAGGAAATAGCGGCGGCCCTTGTAGTGCACGATCCCTCGCGTGCGCGGGTCGTAGAACGCGGAATCGCCGATGTCGTTGCCCCAGAGGTGCGCGTCGAAGTGTTGGAACAGCCGGACGTCCCGGTCGCGGCCGGTGACGTCCTCGACCGTGACCTCCTTCAGGTAGAGGTTCCGGTCGAAATCCACCGTGTCGCGGCAGCGGATCCGCATGCCGAGGGCGCTATGCCCGAGGGTGACCTCGCTGACCAGGGTCTCGTGAGCGAACCGCAGGTCGCGCTCCCAGCCGTCGTCGCCCGTCCACGAGAACAGACCGTCTGCCCAGACGCCGAAGCGGCAGGGCTCGCCGCCGGTGTGGTTCTCGAGGCCGACCTGCGGGTAGTAGATGTCGCGAAGCTGGTAGCGAGCGTCAAAGGTGACGAGGAGGTCGCCGTTCCCGAGCGGTAGATCCCGCGGCATCTCCCGCTACGCGCGGGTGGCCGCGAGGAATCTCCGGGCGTTGGCCACCAGGCCCTGATGATCGCCGTTCGCAAGGTGCTCGGCCGGGATGAGCGGTCCGCCGATGCCAAAGCCGACGACCCCGACCTTGAGGTACTCGGGGATCTCGTCGTAGCCGATGTTCCCGGTCACGACGAGGGGGAGGAGCTGCAAGGCGCGCCGGATATTCGCGATGTACGCCGGCCCGCCGACCGTCGCGACGGGATAGACCTTGATGAAGTCCGCGCCGGCCTCCGCGGCCGCGACCATCTCGGTCGCCGTGAGGGTGCCCGGCATCGTCATCGCGTCGCGCGCCCGGCCGGCCTTGATCATGTCGGGGATCAGCGCCGGACTCACCAGGAACCGCGCACCGGCGAGGAGCGACTCCTCGGCCTGCGCGCCGCTGAGCACCGTCCCTGCGCCGATGACGGCGCCGGTGTCCCGGAACGAGTCGTCGTTCGCGAGCTTCGCGATCAATTCGAGGGCGTCGGGAACGGTGAGGGTGATCTCCACGAGGCGTACCCCGGCCTCGGCGAGCGCCCGCGCAGCGACCTCTGCGAGCTCGGGCGTCGCGGTGCGAATGACACCGACCAGCCGGTCCTCGGAGAAGATCTTGATCAGCTCGCGCCGTGTCACGAGAGGTCGCTGGGTGATCGCCATGACGCGATGCTAACGCGCCGGTCCGCGCGAGGCGGCATACTTTTCGAAGATGCGCATCGGGCCGACAGTCGTCGAGGACATCTTCTCCCGCGCGGGGGCGTACCTCGACGGACACTTCCTCCTCTCCTCGGGCAAGCACTCTCCCTTCTATCTCGAGAAGTTCCAGGTGCTCCAGTGGCCGCAGGAGACCGAGCGGCTCTGCGCGTCGATCGCTGAATCCGCGCGCGGGCTCGGTGTCCAGACCGTCGCCGGCCCGACCACCGGGGGGATCATCCTGGCCCACGAGGTCGGCCGCCAGCTCGGGGTCCGCGCGGTCTACGCGGAGCGCATGCCCGACGGCCCCGGCCGCGAGTTCCGCCGAGGCTTCCAGATGCGACCGGGCGAGCGTGTGCTCGTCGTTGACGACATCATGTCCACCGGCGGGTCGGTCCAGGAGACGATCGACGCGGTCCGCGCGTGCGGGGCCGAGGTCGTGGGCGTCGGGGTCCTGGTCGACCGGTCCGCCGGCCAGGCTACCTTCGACGGGCTCCCGGTCATCGCGCTCTGGGACGTCTCGATCCAGGCCTACCGGCCCGAGGACTGCCCGCAGTGCGCGAGCGGAGTGCCCCTGGTCAAGCCCGGCACGACACCTGCACCTATGGTGAAGGCATGAAGGATCTTGTAGGCCTCATCCGCACCGCGATCTGGCTCGCCTTCTTCGGCGCCCTCTATCAGGAGCTGAAGAAGCCGGCCGAGGAGCGCACGTGGCACGGCAAGGTGGCGGGCTTCGTCCCGTACGACTTCCGGGTCCCGGACCTCCAACGCATCAAGGACGCGTATTGGGACCCGAAGAGCGATGTGCTCTTCACCGAGAAGGTCGTGGGCGTGGGCTGGTCAGTGAACCTCCCCGTCGCGTTCCGGAAGCTTTCCGGGATCGCGCAGCAGTACTCGTCCCAGATCCGCTCCCGCCCGGACTGAGCTTCCGCGCGCGCCACTCGATGAACGCGGGCAGGTAGCGCTCGAGGGCATCGTCCGACCCGGCCTCCGGCTCGTCCCGCTCGGCGATCAGGCGCTCGCGCGAGAGGGCCCGGAGCGGGACCTTCGTCGAGATCTCGCCGGGCGTGGTCTCCCAGAACCCGTCGACGACAAGGCCCGCCGCCGCGCACGCGTTGATGAGGTCCGAGATGCGATGGCCATACTCGAGCGTCGGCGCATGGACCTTCACGTCATCGAACTCCCAGGTCGCGTCCTCGTATGGGACGGCGCCGTCCTCGAAGTAGCTCTGGGTGAAGCCCCACCCGGTGCCGTTCCACGTGCCGTACATCCGGAGGGTCACGGGGTGCATGGTCGAGGCGCGATACATCCCGCCCGGGGCGAGGATGCGCCCGACCTCGGCGATCACGCGTTCTGCATCCGGCACGAACACGATGGAGTGGCTGTGCCACACCAGATCGAACGATCCATCCGTGAACCGGGATAGGTCGCGCATGTCGCCCTGGATGACGCGGACCTTCGCGTCGCGTGAGCGCGCGAGCTCGCGCACGGTCTTGAGCTGGCGTGCGCTGATGTCGAGCACGGTCGTTTCGGCGCCGAGCTCCGCGAACAGGACGGGGTGCCAGCCGCCGCCCCCCGCGAGCGCGAGGACGCGCTGGCCGTCGAGCGGCATGCCGGCGAGCCGGTCGTTCGGATCGAGGAATCGCCGTTTGGCCGCGCGGGTCTTCGGCGGCACGCCCTGCGGCCGCGTGTAGGGGATGCCTGCGGTCGCGAGGCGATCCCACATCTGCTGGTTGTGCCGGGCGACGTCGTCGATGGCCACGCGCTTGGTCCGGTTCACCGGCGGCGTGCGGTCAGGGCCGTCCGGCCTCATCGATCATCAGGCGGAGCCGGCGCAGCCGGGCGGAGCGCTCGCCCGCGAACTTCACGATCCCGGCGAGGAGCTGCGGAGCCGACAGGTGCGCCTCGGCGAGGACTTCGTCGACGGTGCCGCCGGTCCGCCAGCGGTCGTCCCAGTCCGAGGTGAGGGAGTACTCGGCCACGATCGGATGATCGATCCAATCGCCCATGACCCGGCGGGCGCGGTTCGAGATGACCATCGCGTCGAGGCGCTCGGCACTGGTCGCGACCGACGCTCGATAGGCCTCGTCCTGGAGCGCGAAGAGCTGTGGGCTGATCGCGGCGACGATCTTCACGTTGATGCCGGCAGCATCCAGCTGGGGCAGGATCTTCACCAGGTTCGCGGTCGTGGAGCTGCCCTGCACGATCACCGTCCCCATCCGTGGCTGATCGGCGCGATACGCACGCAGCACGTACGCGCCCCGCGCCGCCGCGAAGTGCGACGGCATGCCGAGCGCGGCCCGATCGGGGATGTCGACCGCAGGGCGGGTGAGATGGAGGGCGACGATCGGCGCCGTCGCCCGGAGCGCCGCGCCGATGACGACCGGCACCTCGTTGTGTTCCCAGGGGTGGACATCGATGACCGCGCCGTCGGGGAACAGCTGGGTCACGCCGGTCTCGAAGATGCCGAAATGCGTCCGGGAGTCTTCTGCCGTCTCGGGGCCGGAGTGACCGGCGATCCACAGCACCTTGCCGACCTTGAGCTCGCAATCCTGCGCGAGCTGGCTGAACAGCCGCATCTCCCCGTACTTCAGATAGGAGAACGAGCCGTACGTCGAACACGCGCCCCAGAGCCCGTTGAAGGTCGCGAACGGGTCGTCCGCGAAATTGACCGACGCGATCGCGCAGGCGATGCCCGCGTTCGTGAACTCCGTGATCTGCTGGGGGAGCAGGGTG
>JANLWM010000272.1:0-2416 GCA_031364525.1 Chloroflexota bacterium
GGCCGGGTCGGCCGCGGGGTCGGCCGGACGGAGCTCGTGGGCGACGGCGTGACCACGATGACCGGCCGAGCCGTCGGCAGGACCCCGAGCGGGACCGGCGTCCTGGTCGGGGCGGGTGTCCGGACGGGTCGCGGGGTCGAGGGCTGCCGGGTCGGACGCGCGGTCGGCGTGCCGTTGCCACCATTGCGTGCCTGCGTCGGCACGAAGGCCGGCTCGGGTGCGGGTGCCGGTGCGATGACGAGCGGCGCCACGCCCGCGTTGGAGAGTCCCGCGAGGCGGATCGGCTGGTAGCGATCGTCGTACACGACGACGCGGTGGACGGCCCGTGGCGGCGTCTCCTCGTAGACCCACACCAGGGTGTGCGCCTCGTTCGCCCAGGCCTCGAACATCCGGATGTGGCCATAGCCCTCGGGGTCGCGGCCCATCATGAGGTTCATCGCATCGCCGGGGCGAAGGTCGGCCTTCGAAATGGGTGCGCTCACCCACCCGATGGACTCGGTCGTGTAGCGGGCGACGCCCCACGCCATGCTGATGTACGAGGAACAGTCCATCGCGCGATTCGCGGTGTTGCCGCCCCACACGTACGGCGTCGATAGCAGCGAGGCCGCGCGCTCGAGGATCGTTCGCCGGACTTCCAACGATCCATCGACGACAACGATCTCGGCCGCGGCCGGCGCGGGCAGCTCGATCGCGGGCGCGGGAGGCGGCGCCGCCGGCGCATTCGGACCGCTCGGGTCCGCGCGCAGCGAATCGAGCGAGGCGCGCACGATCGGCGCGAGCGCGGCCCAGTCCTCTTCTGCGGTCACGGCGCGGGCGATGATGCGTCGATCGGTGGCGCGTGCGACGAAGTAGCGCGTCAGGACGTGGAGCCCTTCGTAGGTCCGCTCATCCTCGATGAGGAAGAACCCGGCGACGGTGGTCGCATCCGCGCGGTCGGCGCGGGGATCCACGTCGAGGTCGATCAGCTCGCCGCCGGCGCGAGCCAGACCGACGGAGATGATCGCCCCGGCGTCGCGGATCAGGGCGCTCGTGATCGGGATGGGCTGTTCGTAGAGGGTCGGGTCGGAGGTGCGGAGCTGGAACCGGACAAGCTCCTGCGCCGGATCCGGCGGATCGCTCTGTGGATTGAGGGCCCGGAACGGCTCCCGCATCCAGCCGACCGGCGGATCGAAGCTCACCCTCGCCGCGTCGTCGACGAAGCCCCGGGGCGCCGGTGCCTGGGCCTGCTCCGAGGCGGGCTCCGCCAACAGCGGACGGATGAGTGCGCTCGAGGAGTTGCCGGCGTCCGAAGCGAACGCGGCGTCGTGCAACGGCCCGACGATGACGGCGCCGAGTGCCGCGACCACCAGCAGGCGCGCAGGCAGGTGTGTGATACGACTCCCCATCCATACACGGCAACGGAGCGCTCAGGCAGCCGTTATGTCCGTCCACCTGGCTAAACGGCCCCGCGCTCCCGAAGACTCACGTGGCGGCCCGCCCCGATGATCACGTGATCCACGACCGATACCCCAAGGAGCCGGCCGGCCGCCACGGCGTCCCGGGTCGTCCGGAGGTCGTCGGCCGACGGCTCGGGGTCTCCCGAGGGGTGGTTGTGGCCGAGGACGATGCCGGCGGCGTTGCGGCGGAGGGCCTCGGTGAAGAGCTCACCGATCCGAACGGAGGTGCCTGCCACGTTCCCTTCATAGATCGGGGCGACCGCGATCAGCCGCTGCTTGCGGGTGAGGAGCGCGACGACGAGGGCCTCGCGGTCCCGGTGCGCGAGGTGCGGCGCGAGGGCGCGGGCGGCCGCGGCCGGGGAGTCCAGGGTCTCGCCGTCCCGCTCGGCTGCGAGCGCCCGCCGGCCCAATTCGATCGCCGCGATCACCCGGGCCGCGGTCGCGCTCCCGAGGCCGGCGCCGGCGAGCCGGGCCCGATCCGAGCGCGCGAGCCCACCGGCGCCGCCCACGGCGTGAAGGACCAGATCCGCGAGCGCGAGCGCGGACCGGCGCGTTGTGCCCGATCCGATGACCAGACCGAGCAGCTGCGCGTCAGACAAGGCGGCCGGACCATCCCGCACGAGCCGCTCGCGCGGCCGGATGGCCTCCGGCCACTCGCGCATGGGTGGCATGCCGCAGCGTTATCGACCGCGGCTTGCGTCGCTAGGTGGTGGAGGCCTTTTCAACGACCGCGGCAGCCGGCTCGGACTTGCCGCCGGTGTGGACGGTCCAGTCGCGCTCGTCGAAGTCCTTCGCGCAGTACGGACAGATGTTCCACTCGGGCCGGATGAGCTTGCTGCACGACGGGCACACCCGCTTCAGCCGCGTGCGGCAGGTCGGGCACAGGATGAACTCCTCTTGGACGCGCTCGTGGCAGGTCGGGCACACGATGCGCTGCTCGGCTTCGGCGAGGAGGCTCTCCTCCGCGAGTTGACGCTCGT
>JANLWM010000280.1:0-6601 GCA_031364525.1 Chloroflexota bacterium
TAGCGCACGCAGGTCGAGCAATGTCTCGTTGACGTCAAAGGCGAGAACGGTCATCCGGCGGAGAGGGGGGGATTCGAACCCCCGAGGCTTTCACCTACCCGCTTTCCAGGCGAGCGCACTAGGCCACTATGCGACCTCTCCGAATAATCCCCGCCGGCTGCGCTGGCTCGCTGCGGCTCGCCTGCTTCGCCGTCGTGGGCCCATGCGGCTCGGTCGGGCAAAGCCCGACCTCGCCTAGTCAGTGTCCTCCATTCAATGGGACCGCCGCGGTCCTTGGCGGCGGCGGAGAGGGGGGGATTCGAACCCCCGTGGCTTTCGCCAACCGCTTTTCGAGAGCGGCACCATCAACCACTCGGACACCTCTCCGCCTCGAAGTTTAGCTTGCGAGATGCCTGTTCAGGAACGAGATGATCCGCGGCCATGCGTCTTTCGCGTCATCGGGCCGATGGGCGTCGGCACGCTGCTCGTTCAGGAACGCGTGGTCGGCGTCCGGATAGATGACCTTCTCGAACGACGCACCGGCGGCCTTGAGGTCCGCTTCCAGATCGGGCAGCGCCTGCATCACGTGCTCGTCCTTCCCGCCGAAGACCCCGAGCACCGGAATGCCCTTCAGCTTGGCGTAGTCCGGCTTCTTCCGTGGAGGCACGCCATAGCAGTCGACGACCGCGCCGATGACATCCGGCGCCACCGTGCCGGTCAAGAGCGCGAGCATGCCGCCCATGCAGAACCCGATGACGCCGACGTTGTGCGATCCCGTCTTCGCATGTGACGCGAGGTACGTCGCGGCCCCGCGGGCGTCCTTCGCGGCCCGCTCGATGTCGAGCTCCATCATCAGCTTCTGAGCCTGGTCCGGCTCGCCGATCTTCGCGCTCTTCCCGTGATAAAGATCGGGGGCGAGCGCATTGAAGCCCTCCCGGGCGAACATGTCGGCCACGCCCTTGACCTGCGGTATCAGTCCCCACCACTCCTGGATGACCACGACTCCGGGGCCGCTGCCCGGCGCGGGGCTCGCGAGGTACCCGCTCGCCGTTCCGCCGTTGCTCTGAAAGCTCACCATCTCGCCCATCGCTTCACTCCTGCTCGACGTGATTGCGCAGTGTTCCGATCCGCTCGATCTCCACTTCGACGACGTCGCCGGGCTTCATCCACTCGGGCGGCTTGCGTCCCATGCCCACCCCTTCCGGCGTCCCGGTGATGATGACGTCACCGGGGTGCAGGGTGAGGCCCGCGGAGATCTCGGCGATGATCCGCTTCACCGGGAACACCATGTGCTTCGTGTTGGAGTCCTGCTTCGTGACCCCGTTGACGCGGGTCGTGAGGCGCAGCGTCTGCGGATCCGGGATCTCGTCCTTCGTGACGATCCACGGTCCGAGCGGCAGGTGCGTGTCGAAGTTCGTCCCTTTGAACCACTGACCGCCATGCCAGGTCCGCTGCACATCCCGAACGCTGACATCATTGGCGACCGTGTATCCGAACACGTGATCCAGCGCGCGATCCTCACTGATGTCCCGGCCCGCCGTACCGATGACGACGGCGAGCTCGACCTCGTAGTCGAGCTCGTTCGACATCGCACCGGGATGCCGGATCGCGGCGTCCGGCCCGATGATCGCGAACGGGTTCTTGGAGAAGAGCGCAGGGTGTTCGGGGACCTCCTGCGGCGCGTTCGGGCCGCGGAACGCCTTCCCCTCTGCGAAGTGCTCGGAGTAGTTCCATCCGACGCAGAACACGTTCCGTCGGGGCACGATGGGCGCGAGCAACCGCACGCTGTGGAGCGGCAACGCCGGGCCGGCAGGCGCCCAACCGGCGCCACGAGCGATCAGCTCCACCATCTCCACCGTGTCACGCAGCGGGAGGATCGTCTCGCCCTCGACGACGCCGGTGAGGGGGCCCTCGCCCTCGTCGAACGTGACCAGCTTCAATGCGATCTCCCATCCGGTGATGTCCCGCGACCGCCCTATTCTGAACGGCGTGCGAGTGACCCGCTTCCACTACGCCTGGGTGGTCGTCGCGGTCACGTTCCTCGCGCTCCTGGTCGCCTCGAGCGTGCGCGCGGCGCCCGGCATCCTCATCACGCCGCTCGAACGCGAGTTCGGCTGGGATCGGGCGACGATCTCAGCGGCGATCGCTGTCAGCATCCTCACCTTCGGGCTCGGTGGACCGATCTCCGGGACGCTCGTCAACCGGTTCGGACCACGCAAGGTGATCTTGTTCGGCTGCCTCGCGATCGCGGCCGGGTTGGGCGCCTTCCTGACGCTGCGCGATATCTGGAAGTTCTTCCTCTTCTGGGGCGTCGTCGTCGGCATCGGCACCGGCGCGGTCGGCAACGTGCTCGGGGCGACGATCGCGCATCGCTGGATCCGCACGCACCGCGGCCTCGTCATCGGGGCCTTCGGGGCCGCGACCTCCACCGGCCAGCTCCTGTTCATCCCGGCGATGGCCGCGCTGACCGACAGCGCCGGCTGGCGCTCCGCGATCGTCCTGCTCATCGGAGCGTGCCTCATCGTGCTCCTCCCGGTCGCCGTTCTCATGCGCGATCGCCCCGAGGACATGGGCGCCCGGGCCTACGGCGAGCAGCTCGTCCTCAGCGATGAGGATCGCGCGGCCGACAAGCGATCCACGCCGCTGCGCGCGGCCCTTCGCACGACGGACTTCTGGCTGCTCGCGGGCAGCTTCTTCATCTGCGGCTACACCTCGAACGGGCTCATCGGCACGCACCTCATCCCCCCCGCGATCGAGCACGGCTTCACGCCGGTCACGGCCGCGGGCGCCGTGGGGGTGATGGGGGCGATGAATATCGTCGGCACGCTGGGATCAGGATGGCTCTCCGACCGGTTCGACAACCGCAAGCTGCTTGCCGCCTACTACGCCTTCCGCGCGCTGTCCCTGTCCGTGCTCCCGCTCGTCGTCGATGCGCAGGGCCTGTACCTCTTCGCCTTCGTGTATGGGCTCGACTGGATCGCCACCGTGCCACCCACGGCCAACCTCGTCGCTGGGATCTTCGGGCGCGCCTCGCTCGGCACGATCTACGGGTGGGTGTTCTTCAGCCACATGGTCGGCGCGGCGATCGCGGCGTTCCTCGGCGGATACGCGCACACGGTCCTCGGCGACTACAACCTCATGTTCATCTCGGCTGCGCTATTCGGGATCGTCGCCGCGGGCCTCGCGCTCCGTATCCAGGCGCCGGGGGGCGCCGCGACGGCCGCCGCGGCGGCATAACATCGGCTCCAGCACGTCTGGCGGATCTGGGAGAAGTGATCGATGAACGGACCTGAGCTGGCGCGGATCGCGCGCGCGATGGTGGCGCCGGGGCGCGGGATCCTTGCCGCGGATGAGTCTTCGGGCACCATCAAAAAGCGCTTCGATGCCATCGGCGTGGAGTCCACGGCGGACACCCGGCGCGATTACCGGGAGCTCCTGTTCCGGGCGAGCCCGGCGATGGCGAAGTACATCTCTGGCGTGATCCTCTACGACGAGACCATCCGCCAGAAGGGCAGGGACGGCACGGCACTGGTCGCGTTGATCAAGGCCGCCGGCTCGATCCCCGGCATCAAGGTGGACAAGGGGACCGCACCGTTGCCGTTCCACCCGAACGAGTTGATCACGGAAGGCCTGGACGGCCTGCGCGACCGGCTGGCCGAGTATCGCGAGCTTGGCGCGCGATTCGCGAAATGGCGCGCGGTGATCACGATCGGCGACGGCATCCCCAGCTGGGCCTGCATGAGCGCGAACGCCCACGCGCTGGCTCGCTATGCGGCCATCTGCCAGGATGCCGACATCGTCCCGATCGTCGAGCCCGAGGTCCTCATGGACGGAGACCACGGCATCGACCGCTGCGAAGAGGCGACGGCACTCGCCCTGACGGCGGTCTTCAGTCAGCTCCACGCCGCCGGCGTCGACCTTCAGGGCATCGTCCTCAAGCCGAACATGGTCACGCCCGGGACGACGGCGGCGACGCGCGCGAGCGCGGAAGAGATCGCGATGCGGACGGTGCGCGTCCTCAAGGCCTGTGTGCCGAGTGCGGTACCGGGGATCGCGTTCCTGTCCGGCGGTCAGGACGATGCGGAAGCGACCGCGAACCTCAATGCGATCAATGCCGTGGGCGGCACGCCGTGGCCGCTCACCTTCTCGTTCGGCAGAGCGCTGCAGGCCGCGCCGCAGAAGGCCTGGGCCGGAAAGACGGGCAACGTGCCCGCGGCGCAGCAGGCCTTCTCGCATCGGGCCGAGATGAACTCGCTCGCGTCGCTCGGGACATGGACCGCCGACCTCGAGCGGAAGGGCTCACGGCCGGCCGCCTAGCTCCCCTGGTCCCGGTCGCGACGGGTGGCAAAGAATCCGGACAGCAGGGCCTCGGCCTCCTGCCGCCGCGCGCCGAACCGCCATCGCGGATGGTGATTCAGCGCGGAGAGATCCAAGATCTCGGCGACCGACAGGACCGCGCCCGCTTTCGGATCCGGTGCGGCGAACACCACGAGGTCGACCCGCGCCAGCACTGCGGCCCCCGCGCACATCGCGCACGGCTCGAGCGTCACGTAGAGGGCGCACCCGTTTAGGCGCCACTGCCGGAGGGCCTTCGCGGCCGCGCGCAGGGCGACGAGCTCCGCATGCGCGGTCGGGTCCTGGTCGCGCTCGCGCGCGTTGTGGCCGGCGCCGAGCACGACGCCATCTCGAACGACGACCGCGCCGATGGGCACATCACCGTGCTGGCCGGCCGTGCGTGCCTCATCGAGCGCAGCGGCCATGAATCCGTCGTCGTCGGACACTCCGGGGACGCTGGATGCGCTAGACACCGAGATACCTCGCTTCGATGTCGGGCTGCAGCGCAAGCTCGGCCGGCGTACCGGTGAACACGATCGTCCCTTTGTTCATGACGTAGATCCGTGCTCCGACCCGCGTCGCCAGCGCGAGATTCTGCTCGACCAGGAGGATCGCAAGTCCGGTGCCGCGGAGGGATCGCAGCGCGTCACCGACGTCGAAGACGAGCTTCGGCGCGAGCCCCTCGGACGGCTCATCGAGCAGGAGCACGCTGGGATTCCGCATGAGAGCGCGACCGATCGCGAGCATCTGCTGTTCGCCGCCGGACAGCTCATCTCCGCGATTGTCCATCCGGCGGCCGAGCGATGGGAACAGCTCAAGCACGCGGCGCTCATCCCACCCGCCGGCGTGCGGCCGTGCGGCAAGGAGGAGGTTCTCACGGACGCTGAGCTCGCTGAAGATGCGGCGACCCTGCGGCACCAGCGCGACGCCGGCCCGCGCGACCTTGAACGCGGGGCGGCCGGCGACTTCGACGCCGGCCACCTTGATGCTCCCGGCGCGGGGACGGAGCAGGCCGGTGATGGCGCTGATGGTCGTCGTCTTGCCCGCCCCGTTGCGCCCGACCAGGGACACGGCCTCGCCGTCGCCGACGTCGAGATCGACGCCCTGCAGGACGTGGCTCTCGCCGTAATACGCGTGCAGGCCGCGAACTTCCAGCCCGTTCTGACTCATGCCTCGACCGCCTTCCCGAGATAGACGTCGTGCACCTGGGTATCCGCGCGGATCTCGTCCGGTGTGCCAGAGGCGATCGGCCGACCCTCGTGCAGCACCGTGATGCGGTCGGCGAGCCGGAACACGACATCCATGTCGTGTTCCACGATGAGCAGCGTGAGCGATCGGTCGAGCGAGGCGATCAGCGCAGCGATCTGCTCCGTCTCCGTCGGCGACATGCCGGCGGTCGGCTCGTCGAGGAGCAGGACCCGTGGCCGCCGCGCGAGCACGAGCGCCAGCTCGAGCTGGCGCCGCTCTCCATGAGAGAGCGCGCCCGCCGGCGTCGTTTCACGGCCGGCAAGCCTGACCTGCTCGAGGACCGCGTCGGCACTGACCAGATCGGCACGCTCCGGTGAGCGCAGGGGCCGGTACGCGCCATGGAGCGACAGGATGGAGAGGAGCACGTTCTCGCGCGCGCTCAGGGGATCGAAGAGCTCGTTGCGCTGATACATCCGGGCGAGACCGAGCCGTGCCCGCTGCCACGTCGTGAGCCCAGCGAGGTCCATGTCGGCCATGCGCATCGTGCCACCGGTCGCCCGCAGCTCGCCGGTGAGGACATTGAAAAGCGTGCTCTTCCCCGCACCGTTCGGTCCGATCACCGCATGCCGCTCCCCCGCGATCACGCGCAGGTCGACGCCGGCGAGCGCCCGAATGCCGCCGAAGTCGCGGCGCAGATCGTGGATCTCGATCATGGCCGTTGCCGCAGCAGGCCGCGGGCGGCGCCAACGATGCCCTGACGGACGAAGACGACGAACAAGATGAACAACACACCGAGCACGATCTGCGCGGGGACCTGCGACGGCAGCGCCCGCTCGATGAGCACGACGACCGCTGCACCCACCAGGGGTCCAAGCAGGGTGCCGGCCCCGCCGACGAGCACCATGACGAACCCGGTCACCGACGTGCCGAGCGCGACGTCGTTCGGCGACACGAACCGAAAGTCGTACGACGAGAGTGCGCCGGCGACCCCGGCGATCGCACCGGCGAGCACGAATGCAGAGAGCTTGATGGTCCTGGTGTCATAGCCGAGGGCCCGCATCCGGCGCTCGTTCTCACGCACCCCGACCAGGACCCGGCC
>JANLWM010000283.1:0-4841 GCA_031364525.1 Chloroflexota bacterium
GCGACCCCCGGCGTGCCGATCGCCTGCGCGCTGTTCGGGTACTGCACGAGACCGGGATGCAGACGCTCGCTCGCGCCGTTACCGGTGATGACGAGATCGGCGAACGTCGACCCGCGCTGCGGCTCGTTCACGTCGCGCAGACCGGTGAGCACGACGTGATAGCCGGCGACGTCCATCGCGTCGCCGGGCGCGAGCGTGCGCTCCAGCTCGATCGTCCGCGACTGGCTCGTGGCGATGGCGACGACCACCACAACGATGCCCAGGTGGACGACGTAGCCGCCATACCGGCGACCGCTCCGGCGGAAGAGGGCCACGAACGCTGTGGCCGGCCGCTCGCCATGCAGGGTCCGCCGGGCGCGCATTCCCCGCACGAACTCCTGCACGATCGTGGCGGTCACGAATGCGGCAAGCGCGTAGGTGAGCACGGGCGCGACGCCGGTCATCCCGGCGACCACGGCGCCGGCCGCACCGGCGGCCGCGGCGATGGCCGGCGCGGTGAATTGCTTCTCGAGCGTGGCTCGGGACGCCCCGTGCCAGGGCAGCTGCGGCCCGATGCCCATCAGGAAGAGCAGCGCAAGGCCGATCGGCACCTCGACGCGGTCGAAGTACGGCGCCCCGATCGAGAGCTGCGCCCCCGACAGAGCCTCGGCGATGAGCGGGTAGAGGGTGCCGAGCAGCACGGTGAGCGTCGCGGCGACGAAGAGGACATTCTGGAAGAGGAAGACCGCCTCACGCGAGAGCGGCGCGCCGATCGAGCCGCGATCGGTGAGGTCGTCGAGGCGGTACAGCAGGAGGCCGACCCCGACGACGAGGATCGCGACGAGGTAGCCGAGGAGGAGCGGGCCGATCGCCGATTGGGTGAACGAGTGCACCGAGTTCACCACGCCGCTGCGCGTGAGGAACGTGCCGAGGATCGTGAGGGCGAACGTGGCGATGACGAGCGCGATGTTCCACGTCCGGAGGAGCCGGCGCTTCTCCTCGACCATCACCGAATGCAGGTACGCGGTCGCGGTGAGCCACGGCATGATCGCGGCGTTCTCCACCGGATCCCAGGCCCAGTAGCCGCCCCAGCCGAGGACCGCGTAGCTCCACCAGGCTCCGGCGACGATCCCGACGCCGAGCAGCGCCCACGACGCGAGCGCGGCCTTGCGCGTCTCGGTAAGCCAGCGGTCACCCGTCTCGCCGAGGATGAGCGCCGCGATCGCATACGCGAACGGGATGCTCGTGAGCACGTAGCCCAGGTACAGGAGCGGCGGATGCAGCGCCATGAGCGGATGGTTCTGCAGGAGCGCGTTGGGCCCGCGGCCGTCCGCTGGAACGTCGCTCGCTGCGATGCGGGTGAACGGATCCGCGGCCGCGGTGGTCACGAGGGCGAGGAAGAACGACAACATCGCGAAGAGCACTGCTGTAGCGACTGTCGCAAGGCGCGGCAGCGACCGGGTGCCGCGGATGGCGACCCACGCGACCGCACCGGCGAGCACGAGCGTCCAGAGGAGGATGGATCCGGCGAGCGCCGCCCAGAGGGAGATCGCGCTGTAGAACAGCGGCGTGGCGCGGGCGTTGTTCTCCGCGACGTAGACGAGGCTGAAATCGTGGGTCACCAGGGCGCCGACCATAGCGAGATCCGCGATGAGGACGAGGCCGAAGGCCGCGACGGCGACCGCCCGCGCGCTCGTCAGCGCCCGGGCGTCGCGCTTCCATGCGGCGTAGGTGGCGGCGGCGAAGCCCCACAGGGAGAGCAGGAGCGCGGCACGGAGTGCGCCCGCCCCGATATCACCCCAGCTCACGGCGCCGGCGTCTGGTGCGTCGGGATGGCCGAGCCGGTCGGCGCGGTGTAGACCTCATCGTGCTTCGCGATGACCTGCGTCGCGCGGAACGTCCCATCGTTCGCGAAGCTGCCCTCGACCACCGCACCCGCTCCCTCTCGGAGCAGACCGGGCGGCGCGCCGCTGCCGATGACCGGGAGCCTGGTCACGCCGTCGCTCAGCGTGAAGGTGAGCCTCCGCGTCGACGGCTCATACACGAGCGACCCGGAAAGGACCACGCCACCGAGGCGGGCGGTCTGCCCGACGGGGATCGCACGTTTGGTCGCTTCGGTCGGGGTGAGGTAGTAGACCGCGGACGATTGCAGCGTCTGGGTCGCGATGTATCCGATGACCACGGCGATCGCGAGCGCAGTGATGATCAGCACACGGCGTCCGCCGATCCGGCTACCCGCGCTCACTCACCGTCACGGCGGCGGTAGCCGAATGACGCGAGGTACAGCGCGAGAGCGCCGAAGCAGATGACGTAGGCAGCCGCGATGAAGCCGACGTTGTCGATGTTCATGCGCGCGCTTCGATGATCCGCGCCTGCCGGCGACGCTCGATGTCGACCCGCGCGGTCATGAGGTACGCGTACGCGATCGTGAACGCGATCGTCATCGCGACGAGCGACGCGAGCATGCGCGGGTCCAACGTCGGTGAAAGGTCCGGCCGCAGGACGGTCGGCAGCTGGTGGAGGGCGTTCATCCAGGTGACCGAGAGGTGGACGATCGGCACGTCCACGACGAGGACGATGCCGAGGACCGCCGCGCGCGTCGCCCGGCGCTCGAGATCGTTCGACAGATTCCGGAGAAGCAGGTACCCGACGTACATCGCGAACATGACCGCCGTCGTCACGACCCGCGGCTCCCAGCTCCACCACACGCCCCAGGTCGGCCTGGCCCAGATCGATCCGAGGACGAGCGTGAGACCCGTGAACAGGACACCGATCTCGGCCGACGCGACGGCGATCGCGTCGAACACGAGCCGCTTCGTCCAGAGGTACGCGATGCTCGCCAGGAACACGATCAGGAAGGCCAGGTACGCGAGCCAGGCGTTGGCGACGTGCACGTAGAGGATCCGCACGACGTTGCCCATCGCGGCGTCAGGAGGCGACCAGAGAAGGGCCATCCAGAGCGCCACGAACAGCGCCACGACGCTCGCAGCCCCGAGGACGGGACGCGCCCGGATCGCTGCGGTGGGTCGTGCGATGCTGTCGATCATTCGAGTGCTGTGGGAACGATGGTAAGGCCGAGCACCGAATAGACCAACGCGAATGCGATGAGCAGACCGGTCCACCCAGCGGCGCCGACGGGGTCACCGATGATCGCGGCCGCGGTCCCGTTCGTCGCTGCGACGAGCTGCGGCACGAGCACCGGAAGCGCAAGGATCGGAACGAGCGCACCGCGGGCCCGAAGGCGCAACGCGAGCGTCACGAACAGCACGATCACCGGCGGCAGGCCGAGCACGCCGACGACGAGCACCAGAACGAGGTGGCCGGGCAGCGCGATGGCGAGCGAGAGCAGCACCCCGGAGAGGAGACCGCCGACGAGCGCGACCAGCGCGAGCAGTGCGGTGAGCGCGACGACCTTGCCCCCGTAGAGCGCATCGCGGCCGCCGGGAAGAGCGAGGATCGTGTCGATGGCGTCGTCCTCGAGCTCGCGGTCGAACGAGCGCGTCGTCGCGAGGATCGCCGCGAAGGCCATTGCGATCCAGAACAGCGCGGCCGCGACCGGGGGCTGCCCTGCGGCGAGGGGACCGACGGCGAGGCTCTCCACGAGGATGAGCGTCGCGACGAACGTGACGGCCGCGATGAAGCCGTCCGGGTGTCCGCGCTCGGCGAGCGCCTCCCGTGAGGCGATGCGCCAGATGCGCTCGATCGTCACGAGAGGTGCACCACGCGATTTGCGCTCGCGTCCAGCTCCGGTCGGCCATGCGTCGCGATCACCACCGCCCGCCGCTCGCCGGCGAGCGCGCGGATCTTCTCCAACAGCCGTGTTGCCGCGGCGTCGTCGATCTCCGCGAACGGCTCGTCCAGCAGCACGAGGTCGCAGCGCTCGACATCGATGCGCGACAGGGCGGCCCGCCGCCGCTGCCCCGCCGAGAGCGTCTCGACCGGGCGGTCCGCATCACGTGCGTTCAGGCCCCACGACGCGAGCGCCGGACCGACGAGGTCGGGCGAGACGCCGCGGAACGAGGCCAGGAACCGCAGGTTGTCGCGCGCCGACACGCCATGCAGCAACCCCGGACGCTCGCCGAGGTAGAGGGTCTGCTCGGGCACCAGCCGTGTTCCACGAGCGAGGGGCACGAGCCCCGCGAGCGCGCGAAGGAGGGTCGACTTTCCCGCACCGTTCGGGCCGCGGACCACCGTGACGCCCGGCGCGATCTCGAGGTCGAACCCTCGCAGGATCGCCCGGTCACCGAGGACGACCGTCGCGCCGCGCAGGGCCGCCGTACTGTTCATTCGCGGATGATGCGGCTTTTCGCGCTCTCGCTCGCCGCCGCCCTGCTGGCCGGCTGTGTCGAGCCGCGGGCGACAGATCCGATCCAGCGCGGCCGGCAGGTGTACCGGGAGAAGAACTGTGCGAGCTGCCATCAGATCGGGACCGACGGTGCTGCCACCGCCCCGGCGCTCACGCACGTCGGGACCGCCGCACTGGTGCGCCGACCGGGCATCAACGCGAAGGACTACCTCATCGAATCGGTACGCGACCCCGGCGCGTACATCGTTCCCGGCTACCCGGACACCATGCCGCGTGGAGCCGACCGCGGCATGACCCAGGAGGACCTGGACGATCTCATCCAGTACCTGCTGACACTTCGCTAACGCAGGAGGCCCCGCCAGGTACCGAGGGCGATCCCCAGCCACACCGTACCGGCCGCGAGAATGAGCGACGACCCGAGGAGCGCGCGATCCACGCCGGTGAAAGGCTGAGGGCGCGCGATCGTCCGGCAGGTCATGCTCGCGAAGCCCCGGGCATCCATTGCCAGCGCGAGCCGGACCCCTCGGCGGATCGCCGCGACCAGGAGCGTGAACGA
>JANLWM010000297.1:0-2003 GCA_031364525.1 Chloroflexota bacterium
TGTCGACCTGCGACTGGAAGTGCTCCACGTCCTCGTCGATGAAGTGCGCGAAGCGGCCCTGCCGCTTGAGGTACTCGTACACCGGCTTGCGCTTCTTGCGCCCCTCGGCGATCTGCCGGGTCGGGCCGGTGAGGTTGCAGACACCGTCCACCACTTCGTAGAGCGGCCAGATGCCGGTCTCGACCGCGAGATGTCCGAGCTCCTGGCTGTATTGCGGGTGGTAGTCCCAGCCCTTCGGGCACGGGTCGAGCGTGTGCACGAACGTCGGCCCGCCGAGCTCGAGCGCCTTGCGGATCTTGTTCATCAGATCCACCGCGTAGGCGGCGCAGCCGGCGGCGATGTAGCGCGACTCGGGGTGACCGGCGGCCATCATGCCCGGCATGTTCTTCTTCCAGCGGGTGTGCATGAGCCGCTTGGTGGTGCCGCTGGGCGAGAACGTCGTCACGGCGCCGTATGGGGTCTGGCTCGACAGCTGGATGTCGGTGTTCGCGTACGACTCGTTGTCGTAGAGGAGGATGAGCGAGTTGTAGTCCTTGTGCGTGAGGGTCGCGCTGATCGCGCCGATGCCCATGTCCGCGCCGCCCCCGTCACCGCAGAACGCGATGACGTTGATCTTCTCGTCCTTGATCTTGCCCTTGCGCATGAGGACCTTGAGGCCGGCGGCCGTGCCGAGCGCGGCCGAGCCGGACGCGCCGAGCTGCGTGTGCATCCAGGGCACGACCCACGGGGTCGTGTAGTAGGTCGTGTTCGCGACGTACATGCAGCCGGTTGAGCCGAGCACGATCGTGCGCGGCCCTGAGGCCTTCACCATGTGCCGCATGACGAGGGCCGACTCGCACCCCTGACAGGTGCGATGGCCCGAGACGAAGAGCTCGTCGTACGGGACGTCCTTGACGCCCTTGATCTGAGGCAGGTCGAGCGGGGTGTTGCTAGCGGTGACCGTCATTCATCGTCTCCCTTACGCCCGGACGCCGATCCAGTGAGTGACGTCACCGGATGCGAGGCCGCCCGAGGCGGCGTTCGTGAGCTTCTGGAACATGTCCTGGGCCATCGGCTGCTCGATCTCACGGCCGCCGAGCGCGGCGATGAAGCCGACGATGGTCGGGCGCTTCTCCACGGAGTACATCGCGGAACGGATCTCGTTGTAGAGGACGCCGCCGTAGAACGGCGAGCCGAAGCTGTAGTCCCGGTCGATGACCCCGACCGCCTTGAACCGGGAGAGGCTCTTCACGATGTCCGCGGTCGGGAACGGCCGGAACCACTTGAGCCGGACGAGGCCGACCTTGTGGCCTTCCTTGCGGAGGCGGCGGATCGCGACCTTCATCGGCAGCGACAGGGTGCCCTGGCCGATGAACACGACCTCCGCGTCGTCGGTCATGTACTCATCGAGGAACGGGTTCTCGCCGCCGCGGCCGAAGAGGCGCTTGAACTCGGCGTGGGCCTCGGCGATCACGGTGAGCGCGTTGCGCATCGCCTGGTCGTTCTGCATCCGGATCTCCATCAGCCAGTCCTGGTCGACCTGCGGCGCGATCGTGATGGGGTTGTCCGGATGGAGGAGGCGGTCGCCGAGATCGAACTTCGGCAGGAACTGGGTGACCGCGGCCTGGGTCGGGATCTTCACGATCTGCTGGGAGTGGGTGAGGAACGCGCCGTCCAGGCCGATGGCCAGCGGGAGCGACACGCGCTTGTCCTCGGCGACCTTCCAGGCCGTGAGGGCGAAGTCGAGGGACTCCTGGGCCGTCTCGGCCCAACAGAGCATCCAGCCGAGGTCGCGGACCGCGAGCGCGTCGTTGTGCTCGCAGCCGAACGCGCCCGGGTCGTCGAGGGCCCGGTTGCCGCAGATCGCGACGACCGGAAGGCGGAGGCCCGCAGTCACGGCGATGGCCTCCATGGCGTAGAACCAGCCGACGCCCGAGGAGCCGACGAACACGCGCGAGCCCACGGCGCAGGCGTGCTTCACGATCTCGAACTGGCTGTGCTCGCCATCGGCGACGATGTACTCG
>JANLWM010000315.1:0-1703 GCA_031364525.1 Chloroflexota bacterium
CGGAACGACGCGGCGGTGATCTGGAAGGACCGCGCGGTCGTGGCGGTCGGGCTCGTCGACGGGGTCGCGGACACCCGGACGGCCCAGTCGCTCCTCGGGCTCCTCGGCTGGCTCGGTCACTCGGCGGCCGGCGGTGATACCGGAACAGGGCTTCCACCGGAGTGGCCCGAGGGGCGATGATTGCGGGAATGAAGAAGGGCACACGCGCGGCCGGTGGTACGCGGACGCGGCGCAATGCGCGCCCGGGCCGGGCCGCCGTACGGGCGCTCGGCCGGCCGTCGCTCGCGATGCTGCTGCTCTTCACCGGACTGCTGCTGGCGAGTGCCTTCGTCGCGATCGAGATCCAGCGGAACGCGTTGGCGCGGGACGCGGCGGGTTACCGCTCCGACGTTGCTGCAGCGGGCGCATACAACCAGCGGCTCACGGCCGATGTCGCGACGAAACAGACCAACGATTACGTGGTGAACAAGGCCCGCGACTACGGCTACGTGCTCCCGGGCGAGACGCTCATCGGTGTGCAGCACGACGTGACACCGGCGACGATCATCGCGAACGCGCCGAGCGCGTCTCGCGCGCAGAAGTGGCTCGCGCTGTTCTTCGGTCCGCGCTGATCCGCGCCTGAAAGTCGCGCCCAGGTCGTGCGGCACGATGATCGCGCAGCCCTTAGCATGAGCCTCGCGGGATGGAGCAGCGGTAGCTCGTCGGGCTCATAACCCGAAGGTCCTAGGTTCGAATCCTAGTCCCGCAACAGAATGCCCGGTCAGTTGACCGGGTGTTTTTCTTGTCCCGGTCCTATTGCCACGACCTCGCGAGTTGTGTACCAAAGCAAGCGTGCCGAACACCGATCCGGAGAAGCGGCGCGCCTATCAGCGCGAGTACATCCGCCGCAACTACGAGCGCCACCTCGAGCACTCCAAGATGGCGATGCGCCGCTGGAGGAAGAACAATCCGGAGGCTCGGCAGGCGCGGGACCGCGACTACAAGGCGCGTCACAGGGATCAAGTCAACGCCGGCTACACGCGGTACCGCAAGAAGCATCCGGAACAACGCCAGGCCGCTTGGCGGCGGCGGCGTGCTCGCGAAATGGGGGCGGTCGGCGACTTCACGCGCTCGGAATGGCAGAAGCTACTCGAGGATTACGACCAGCGGTGCGGCTACTGCGGCGACGGCGGACCAATGCAGGCGGATCATCGGACGCCGCTGAGTCGCGGTGGCGATCACCGGATCGAGAACATCATTCCGGCCTGCGGACCCTGCAATAGGGAGAAGGCGACGATGACGGAGATGGAGTTCCGCCGACGTCAGAAGATCAATGCCAGGAAGCGTCGTAAAATCGCGTAGAGGCTGGGTAGCTCAGGGGTAGAGCAGCGGACTCATAAGCCGTTTGTCGGGGGTCCGAATCCCCCTCCAGCCACCGTTGAAGACGTCGCGAACGATCCGCGCAGCGGTCCTCGCGTTCGTGCGTGAGCACGACCTCCTCCCACCCGGCCCGCTCGCCGTCGCGGTCTCCGGTGGCACTGACTCCGTCGCGCTCCTCCTTCTGTTGGGCAGCCTCGCGCCCGATCTCGGGCTCGATCTCCACGTTGCCCACTACGACCACCGCCTCCGGCCCCGCGCGTCGGCGAAGGACGCCGCGTTCGTCGCGCACCTCGCCCAGAGCCGCGGCGCGACCATCCGGATCGGGCGCGCTGAGCGCCCCCCGA
>JANLWM010000318.1:0-2178 GCA_031364525.1 Chloroflexota bacterium
GCGCGAGCGGACTACCGGCGGCGGGTCGTCTTCTTGCGGCCCGTGGTCTTGCGGGCGGTCGCCTTCTTCCGTGGGGCGGCCTTCTTCTTGGTCGTCTTGCGGCCCGTCGTCCGCTTCGCCGCTGTCTTCTTCGTCGTCTTCTTCGTGGTCTTCCGGCCGGTCACCTTCCGGGCAGTGGTCTTCTTCTTGGTCGTCTTGCGCCCGGTCCCCGTGCGGGCTGTGGTCTTCTTCCGCCCGCCGGCGCTCCGCGTCGTCTTCTTGCGGTCGCCGCCGCTCGCAGTGCCGGATGGGACGGGCATCGGTGCCGGTGGCGGCGGTGTCCCCGGTAGCGGTGTCGGCCAGCTCGACGCGGGCTCCGGCTGCGAACCCGACCAGGTATCGCCACGATTGCCTTGTTCCATGAAGACCTCCTACAAAAATGGCACGCGCATCGATCGCCATGAAGAGCGACGTGCGGCGAAGACCTTGGCATACCGTGTTCACGCGCGCGTGGCAAGCCGCGCCCGTCCCGGGTGGTCCTGCTAGTCCGGGATCAACCGCACGAACACCTCGCTCGCGACGAATCGAGCGCGTTCGGATAGCGCGACGCTCGGCCCGCGTCGCTCGAGCATCCCCATCCCGTCCAACGGAGCGAGCGCGGCATCGACACGAGCCCGCGCGGTGGCTCCGAACCGCACCGCGTAGGCGTCGAGGTCGAGCCCTTCGGTGAGGCGCAGCGCGAGGATCGCCGTATCGACGGCCGGATCTGCACCCGGGTCGGGGATCCGGCCCTCGCCACCCTCGATCCGCGCGATGTAAGCGAGCAAGCCGGCCGGCTGGCGCGAGCGGACGCCCGCAAGGTGCGAGTGAGCCCCGCCGCCGACACCGAGCCACTCCCCGTTCCGCCAATACACCAGGTTGTGACGGCACTCCTGCCCGGGGCGGGCCCAGTTCGCGATCTCGTAGTGAACATACCCCGCGGCTCCGAGCACCGTCCCGGTGAGCGCGTAGCGATCGGCCACCGCATCGTCGTCCGGACGCGCCGCGGTCGCATCGGAGCGCCACCGTTCGAGCGCCGGCCAGCCGCCGCCGGGCCAGTTCGTCACGGCCTCCGATTCGAGCGACGGGTCGAGCTCGAGCTCGAGCGGATAGGCCGAGACGTGCTCCGGCGCGAGCGCGATCGCTGCGTCCAGATCCGCCCGCCACTCCGCCTCGGTCTCGCCCGGCCGGCCGAAGATGAGGTCCAGGTTCACCGCGAGCCCCACCGACCGGGCGGCAGCGACGGCGGGCGCGGTGTCTTCCGGCCGATGGGTCCGGCCCAGCGCCGTGAGGGCGCGCGGTGAGAACGACTGCGCGCCCAGCGAGATGCGGGTGGCCCCGAACGCGCGCCAGGCCTCGAGCCGGGCGCGATCGAGCGTCGCCGGATTCGCCTCGAAGGTGACCTCGTCCGGCGCGAAGTCGAACGACGACCGGATGGTCATCGCCAGCGCGGCGATCTCGTCCGGCTCGAGAAGGCTTGGGGTCCCGCCGCCGAAGAACGCGGTCCCGATCCGCGGGCGGCCGAGGGCCGCGCCCTCCCGCTCGAGCTCAGTGCGCAGCGCCGCGAGATAACGAGCCCGCAGCGGGCTCGTCGCGGGGGCCGTGGCGAAGTCGCAATACGGGCACCGCGAGGCGCAGAACGGGATGTGGACATACAGGGAGATCAACGAATGAGGCCCAGCGGATCCGGGAGCTCGGCGTCGGCCGAGAGCTCAGCGGTCCGACCCAGATCCACGAGCCACTCGCGCGACTCGTACACGAAGCCGAGGAGGTGCGCGGGCCGCCAGTCGGCCTCCGCGACGATGCGCTCCTCGCCGAAGTCCGGCAGCAGCAGGACGTACGCGAGACCGCGGTCCACGAGTCGCGCCGCGGACACGCCGAGCGACAGCAGCTCGTCGGGTCCGCCGACGATCGAGAGCGCGGACCGGCGGACCGGCGCGACGACCTCGGCGAGGCGCGCGTCGCCGGCGTCGGCCTCGACCGCGGCCGCGCGATGGAGGGCGATGTGCGCCGCTGCGGCATAGCTCCCCTCGAGCAGGCCGCGCGACTCGCGCGAGAGCCGCTCCCACACGAGGGCGTGCGCGTCTTCGGCGAGCGCGCGCAGGAACGTCGAGGCCAGAAGCTGCGTCGGGTGCTCGTACGCGACCTTGTACGGGCGCA
>JANLWM010000321.1:0-2014 GCA_031364525.1 Chloroflexota bacterium
CTGTCGGTGCCGCGCTTCTGGCGATCCCACAGCAGTTCGACAATGCCGCCGTGTATGGGGACATGTCGATCGATCTCCGGCCCGTGCTCGTGCCGCTCTTCTTCATCGCGGGTGTGGCCCTTGTGCTGGCGGACCGGGTCCGGTCGGATGTCGTTGACCGCCTCGCGTCCCTCGCATCGATATTCACCTGCGGCACGTTCGCTTTGAGCTTCCTGAGTGCGAATACCTGGACCGGCGTCGTCTACTACGGACTCCAGGTCCCCTTCCTCATGCTGCTCCTGCTCCCGCGACCGACCTGGCGGACGGTCATCAGCACGTTCGCGGCACTCGCTGGCGCGCTGGCCGTCGCTGACCTCGTCAACAGCATCCTCGGCGTGGCGGGCCCGCATGGCATGACTGCGCTGCTTGCGCTATCGAGCGCTGTGCTTGCGATCGGAATAATCGGACAGGTGGGGTGGCGGCGCAGCTGGGCGGCCAGCCGGTGGGTTCCTGTCACCAGCGCTGCTCTCGGCGTCGCGGCTCTTGCCCAACAAGCGCTGGGGGCGACGGGCCCGATCCCGACATCAGGAGGCCGGGGACTGATCGCGGCGCCCATTGCGGTGGTCGCGTGTTCGACCGCACTCTGGGCCATGTCCCGCGGCACCGGCCGATGGTCATCTCAGGTCGCAGGCGGGATCGCAGCCGCGGTGTTCTCCGTGTCTGTCGTCAACGTCCTTGCCGTCGTGATCGGCGTCGCTTCGCTGTCGAAGAGCCTCGGCATGACCCGCATGCGCCTTGACGGTGCCATCGTCCTCCTGGTGCTCGCCGCAGGGCTCATCGCCGGGATCCTCCCGAAGATCGCATCCGGGCCGATCAGCGGGCGCATCTTCGCAGGGATGGGCTCGATCCTCGTGATCGCTGCGATCCAGCAAGGGCTGACGAACGCCGGAATGATCGCGGCCGTGGATCTTGCGAAGACCGACCCGCTGGCGGCCGGAGAGCTGGTCAAGGCGGCGACGAGCGCGTTCAGCGCCCTGTTCCTCCTCATGGTGGTCATCGCCGCCGGCACCGGAGCGATCGTGACGCGCACGATCACGTCGCCGCTCGCAACCCTGTCCACGGCGATCCGAGCCCTTGGGTCAGGCCAGGCCGACAGCCGGGTCCCGCCTCTCGATGACGAGCAGCTGGGCGCGCTCGGTACGACCTTCAACGGCATGGCGGACCAGCTGGAGCGGTCGCAGGCTGAGCTCGAAGCGCTCAATGCGGAGCTCGAGGAGCGGGTGATCCGCCGCACCACGCAGCTCGAGGCGGCGACCAAGGAGCTCGAGGCCTTCAGCTACTCGGTCTCTCACGACCTGCGCGCGCCGCTCCGTAGCATCGACGGATTCTCGCAAGCTCTCTTGGAGGATCACGGCGCGGCCCTGCCGAGCGAAGGCAAGCGGTTCATCAACGAGGTACGCGGTGCAGCGGCCGACATGGGGCACCTCATCGATGATCTTCTCAGACTGTCGCTGCTCACACGCGGATCGATGCGCCGCGAAGCGTTTGACCTGAGCGGGCTGGTGCGGGAGATCCTCGCGCAGCTGGCCGCCGCGGAGCCCGCCCGGACGGTCCAGGTCTTCGTCGCGGATGGCTTGGAGGCCACGGCGGATATCGGGCTCGTCCGCCGGGCTCTCGAGAATCTTCTGGGCAATGCCTGGAAGTTCAGTGGCAAACGATCGGACGCGCGGATCGAATTCGGCAGGCAGACCACGGGGGAGCAGCCGTTCTTCGTCCGCGACAACGGCGCGGGGTTCGACATGGCGTATGCCGGCCAGCTGTTCGGCGCCTTCCAGCGACTGCACGCCCAGACGGAGTTCGCTGGAAGCGGGATCGGGCTTGCGACGGCCAAGCGCGTGATCGTGCGTCACGGCGGACGAATATGGGCCGAGAGCGAGCCGGGCCGGGGGGCGACGTTCTTCTTCACGCTCCCGAATGAAACGGTGGAGGCACCTGATGAAGCTGCCTGATGGGCGCGCGATCCTTCTCGTCGAGG
>JANLWM010000334.1:0-8117 GCA_031364525.1 Chloroflexota bacterium
TCTCGACGACGAGCCGCGCGACCAACGCCCCGGCCGGCTCGATCGACTCGATGAGCCCGGCATCCTGACCGACGAGCAGGCTGCCGTGCTCCGGGTCCCCGGCCTCACGCGCACGCTGGAGCTCCGCCTGCACCTCGCGCGCGCTCCGACGCAGCTCCCCCTCTCGGCCGACCCAGGCCTTCACGAACGCGTTGCGTCGCACGCGCGCATAGGCCCCAGGCCAGACGCGGCCATTCGCGATGTCCGGGATCTCCGAGAGCAGCGTGTCGTGCCCGTCGCTCTCGACGATCGCGCGTTTATACCCCTCGGGTAGCGGCGATTCGACCGTCGCGAGGAATCGCGTGCCGAGCAGCGCCCCATCGGCGCCGAGGACGAGTGCGGCCGCGATCCCGGCGCCGTCGGCGATGCCACCGGCGACGAGGACCGGGAGTGGCGAGAGCGCTCGGACGATCATCCGCGCGAGGGGCAGCGTCGCCATCAATCCCACGTGTCCCCCGCCCTCGGTGCCCTGTGCGACGACGATGTCCGCACCGGCCTCCGCTGCACGCTTCGCCTCCTCCAGCGTGTCGGCCTGGTGCATGAAGAGGGCACCCGAAGCGTGGGCCTGCTCCGCCACGGCGCGCAGGTCCTGATCCGGCCGCCGCCAGGCGGTCGAGAGGACGCGTGGCCTGCGGGCCAGCAGGATGTCGACGTCTTCCGGGTGCGAGTCGAAGAGCAGGAGGTTGAGACCGAAGGGTGAAGTCGTCAGGGAACGGATCCGCTCACACAGGGCTGTCAGGTCCTGGGCGTTGACCCCCGCCCCGGGCCGGGCGCGGAGCGAGGCGCCGTATATGCCGAGGCCACCGGCGTTGCTGACAGCCGCGACGAGCTCGGCCGACGTCCCGCCCAGCATCCCACCGAGGACGATGGGATGGCGAACACCGACGAGCTCGGTGAAACGGGTCCGGAGCACTGCGCCCACAGGCTACGTCAGCAGCGTGAGGTGACGCTCCTCAGCGCCGGTGTAGAGCTGCAGCGGCCGGGCGATCTTCTGGTCGGGGTCAAGCAGGCTCTCCTGCCACTGCGCGAGCCAGCCCGGCATGCGGCCGATCGCGAAGAGGACCGGGAACATCTCCACCGGGAAGCGCATCGCCTGGTAGATGATCCCTGAGTAGAAGTCGACGTTCGGGTAGAGCTTGCGGCTCACGAAGTACTCGTCCTCGAGCGCGATCTTCTCGAGCTCGATCGCGATGTCGAGGAGCGGGTTGCGGCCCGTGACGCTGAAGACCTCCTCCGCGACGCGCTTGATGATCCGCGCGCGGGGGTCGTAGTTCTTGTACACCCGGTGGCCGAAGCCCATGAGGCGGAATTCCCCCGCCTTCACGCGCTTCACGTGCTCGGGCACGTTCTTCACCGAGCCGATCTCCTGGAGCATGCGGACCACCTGCTCGTTCGCGCCGCCGTGCAGCGGTCCGTAGAGCGCGCCGATGGCCCCGGCCGCGGCGGAATAGGGATCGCTCTGCGAGCTGCCGATGACCCGCATCGTCGACGTCGAGCAGTTCTGCTCGTGGTCGGCATGCAGCACGAAAAGGACATTCAGTGCGCGCTCGAGCAGCGGGTCCGGCTTGTATTTCAGCTCGGTCGTCTTCCAGAGCATGTTCAGGAAGTTCCCGGCGTAGCCGAGGTCGTTGTCCGGGTAGACGTACGGCATGCCCGTGGCGTGGCGGAAGGCGAACGCCGCGATCGTCGGCATCTTCGCGATGAGGCGCTCGATCTGGTTCCGGCGGATATCGCCGTTGAAGATCTTCTTCGCCTCCGGGTAGAAGGTGGAGAGCGCGCCGACGGTCGAGAGGAGGATGCCCATCGGGTGGGCGTCGTGCTGGAAGCCGTCGATGAACTTCTTGACGTTCTCGTGGACGAACGTGTGGTGGGTGATCTCGAACTCCCACGCGTCCGCCTGGGCGGCGGTGGGGAATTCGCCGTTCAGCACCAGATAGGCGACCTCGAGGAAGGTCTTCTTCTCGGCGATCTCGCCGATCGGATATCCCCGGTAGCGGAGGATGCCCTTGTCGCCATCGATGTAGGTGATCGCGCTCCGGCACGCGGCGGTGTTCACGAAGCCCGGATCGAACGACACCAGGCCGAAGTCGTCCGCCCCCGCCTTGATCTTGCGAAGATCGATCGCACGCACCGCGCCGTTCTCGATCGGGAGCTCGTACGTCGTCCCGGTCCGGTTATCGGTGACGCTGAGCGTGCTGGGACCGCTCCTGGCCACGGCCGGCTCTCCGGCGGCCTTGGTCGGTTGTGCGGCGATGCTCACTGCGGCCATGTCACCCTCCCGGCACTGTTAGGAGGGACGCTACGGGCGGGCGATGCCCGTCAGTAGGGCCGGACGGCGCAGCAGCGGGTGCCGAACGTCCCGATGCGGTGGCGCTGGCCTAGAGCGCGCCGACCGCGAGCAAGAGGCCGTTCTTCCTGATCGCCGGGCTGGTCACGATGAAGAGCACGATCCCGGTCGACGGGGCGTGCACCTCGGCAAGCGGCTCGCCGACAAGATCGATGAGCTCGCCGACCCGCTCCCCCTTTGTGACCCGCTGCTCGATGCGCACCGCCGGATGGAAGATGCCCTCGACCGGCGAGCGCAGCCAGTCGAAGCTCTTCAGGATCGTGGTCGGCGGCACCGGTTCCGGGTTGCCGTCGAGCGCGCCGATGGTCTTGAGGATGTTCGTCACGCCACGGACGTGCCGAGCGACGTCCGCTTCGATGAGGAGACCGCGACCGCCGGATTCGGCGAGCATCGACGCGACCCCGTTGAGGCACGCGACGGCGAAGAGCGAGCCCGGTCGTTCTCCGGTCGGCGAGCCCTTGACCGCCCACGGCGCTCCGTACGCGTTCGCCATCTGCGTGATCCGCGCGTCCAGCGTCGCGTCACCGCTCTCGCGGTAGATCACGAACGGCGTGAGCTCCTCGATGAGGTCGCCGGCGTGGAGGTCGATCGCGTTGTCGCACCGCGTGACGATCTCTGTGAGCAGACGGTGGGCGAACCGTTCGCCCCAGGTCCCATCGGCCTTCCCCGGGAACAGCCGGTTGAGGTTGTCGTTGTCCTCCGGATTCACGTAGATGCTCCGCTCGTAGAACCCGGGGCGATTCAGGAGCGGCAGGATGAGGATCGTGCCGCGCACCTCATTCGGCGCGATCGACCGGCCGAGCCGGATCGCGGCCTCGACGCCGGTGTATTCCGCCGCGTGCACGCCGCCGGTGATGAGGACAGTCGGACCATCAGCCACGCCGCGGAGGGCGATGTACGGCCACTCGTATTTCTCGAGGCCCGGGTCGCCGCTGAAGGTGAACGCACCGGCGATCCGCAGGCCCGGCTCGGGGAGCGCGATCGGACCAATGGTGTCGGGGCCGGTCATCGCTGGGACGCTAGCGGGTCTCGACTAGGGCGTGCACTTGGTGTAGTCGCCGGTCTGGTAGCCCGTGCTGAACCACTGCTGGCGCTGGGCCGCCGAACCGTGCGTCCAGGCTTCGGGCTGGACCCGGCCTGAGGTCTCGCGCTGGATGCGGTCATCGCCGACGGCCGAAGCCGCGTCCAACGCACTCGCGATCTCCGCCGATGTCGGCGCCTTGAGGTAGCCGGTGTCCGCAGCGTTCTTCGACCAGACGCCCGCGAAGCAATCGGCCTGGAGCTCCTGTTTCACGGAGTTGCTGGTCGGCCCTGTCCGCGAGTCGTTGGCGAGGGTGCCGAGGACGTCCTGCACGTGATGGCCGTACTCGTGCGCGACCACGTAGGCCTCCGCAAAGGGACCGCCCTTCGCGCCGAACTTGGTCTGCAGCTCCTGGAAGAACGCGAGGTCCAGGTACACCTTCTTGTCCACGGGGCAGTAGAACGGGCCGGTCTGCGCCGAGGCGGTGCCGCAGCCGGCCTGTGTCGCGCCGGTGAACAGGACCGTCGGCGCGAGCGTGTACGTCTTGCCACGCTTGGCGAGCTCGGTGGTCCAGTACTGCTGGACGCTGTCGACGTAGCCGACGATGCGGCAGTCCGCCCGGCTGTTGGCATCCGCGCCGGTCTTGCACTGGGAGATCGTCTGCTGGCTCGCGCTGTCGACCGGCTGCGCCTCAGCGGGCACCGCGTTGAGGATCGCGGTCGGATCCACGCCGAGCAGGAGTGAAACGACGAGGATCACGACTCCCAGCCCACCCCCGCCGATCGCGAGGCCGCCGCCGCCCATCCGGCTCCCACGTCGATCCTCGACCTGGGACGGGTCAAGCCGGGCGCCATCGTTGAAGCTCATGCGGGGGGAACACGCAAGACCGTGGCCAAGGCGGCGAGCAGGCGGGTTAGCGAACGATCACGTACCAGAACACGCCGTAGTCCTCCATCCATTGGGCGCCCTCGACGAGCGGCCGGATGTAGAGGCGGTAGCTACCCGGCGCGGTGGGAGCCTGGATGGTGAACTGGAACCAGGCGACCTGGTTCGGTCCGACGTAGTCGGACGGCTGGATCGCGACGCGATTGAAGCGCGGCCATCCGGTGCTCGGCGATCCGAGCTGCCCGTCGCCACCGAGCGGGCTCGGCTGATCCTGACCGGGCGATGGCGTCCAGGTCCCAAGGTAGGCGACCTCGCCCATCCGACCGAGGACCCAGCCCTTCGAGCCGGAGTTGTAGTACGCGACGGTCGCCGTGGAGCGCTCGCCGGCGCAGAGCGTCGGATATCCGGACTGTCCGTACCAGGACGCGTGGAACCCCGACTGGCCCGACGGCAGCGACGCCGGCGGCGGGATCCCCGGTCCGATGCTGGAGCTGCAGGCAGCAGGCGCGGGCGAGACGGTCGCGATCTGACCGGCGCTGACGGTGACGCCGCCGGTCGATGCGACCGCGGACGGCGAATCGATGGTGACGCGGTAGCTCCCCGGCAGCACGTCGACGAATCCGAACCACCCGGCTCCATCGGTCGTGCGCCGACCGATCGCGTTGTTCCGCACGTCGAACAGCGTCACGACAGCCTGCGTGATCGGCACACCGGCCATGGTCATCGCGGTGCCCCGAAGCTGACCCTGGGTGGGCTGGTCCTTCCAGGGCATCGCAGGCACGCCGGCCGGCGCCGCGAAGATCGCCGGCGTCACCGGATCGTCGGTGGACGGCTTCGTCAGCGCGTTGATGAGCTGCGCCCGCGCGGACGCGCCCGTGCGCGACGCCGCGTCGGTCGCCGCATCCGGCGTCCGGTACGAGTACGCCACCCACCCGGCCGACTGCGCTCCCGCGGTGCTCGGGGCCACCGATGTACGGGCCTGCCGGAGACTGGAGGCGATGTCGTTCAGGTAGATCGCCGAGCCGATCGCGCTCTGGCGCAGGCCCTGCGCGTCCTTCGCGAAGTCCGCCCACTGCGCGAACCAGGCCCGCTGGTTCGCATCGGTGTCGCGCTTGTAGTCCATCGCGATGTTGAGGTCGATGATCCCCTCGCGGAGCCACCCGACCCAATCCTGAAGGACCTCGGCATACGTCCGCGTCTTCTCCCAGCCGCCGACCGACTGCGGTCCGGAGCCATAGGTGATGGTGTCGGCGCTGATCCGGATGGACGGACGGATCGCATAGGTCTCGAGGTAGATCTTGCGAACGATGTTGGTGACCTGATCGCGGCGCCATTGGGTCCACGCCGCATCGGTGTTGGACGGCCGGTCGCTCCGCCCGGTGGCGGCCTGGAACCGCGTGAGCGCGGTCGGGTTGTAGCCCCACGAGGGAACGTTCGTGCCGAAGTTTCCGTCGGGGTAACGGATGCGGTCGAGGTTGATGCCGTCGACGTTGTAGCTCGCGGCGATGCTCGTGGCCATCTGGACGATGTACGCGGCCGCGTCCGGATGACCGGGGTCGATGAAGTACTCGTTCGTCAGGTTCGACGCGCCGTCGGACCGATAGTCGATCCAGTTGTTCGCTCCCGTCGTGCTCGGGCCGTGCTGATTGAACGCGTGGGCCGGATCCGTCGGCGCGGCCGGCCCCTGCCACACGCCGGTGGTGATGATCCACGCGTGGACCTGGATGCCCTGCGCGTGCGCGCCATCGATGAGCGCCTGCAACGGGTCGAATGGCGCTGGGCTCACCCCGGCGATCGCGGTGCGGGGCAGGCTGGAGCGATTGCAGAGGCAGTCGCCACGCCGGACGACCTGGGCGACGATCGCGTTCATGTTCGCGGCCTTCACATCGCTGACGAGCTGGTCGATCTGGGCCTGGGTGTAGAGGCCGTCCCCGAACGCATCGACCCAGAACGCGCGCAGCTGACCGGTGGTCGTTGTCGCGACCGCCCCGTGATCGGGCGCGAGAGCGGCCGCGTTCGCCGGAAGCGCGCAAGCGAGCGCCAGCAGCACGACCGCGAGCGAGCACGCGAGGCGGGTGCGCATCGCTTCCATCAGAACAGATGACGCGCCGGGCACCCGAACGTTGCGGGTATCCCGGTAACGATCGGAGGGTGGACCCTACCGGACGTACGTGCTCTTGAACGCCTCGAAGCGCGCATAGAAGGACGCGGTGTCCTCGCCGAAGGCCTGGGCGAATGCGGTGTGCCATTCGACGCCGCGCCCGACGGCCTGGCACCAGGACCGCAGCGGCAGCGGACCGTTCGCCGCGAGCAACCGATCGACCGCGAGGTAGGCGACGCTGTACGGGTTGGCCGCTCCGGGCCACTGGGTCTCGAGCTGCTGGAGCGTTGGCTTCGTCGTCGCGTTGATCAGGTTGCGCTTGGTGAACGTGTCCAGGTTCGTGGCGCCAATGAGCCCGTCCGCGACGAGCGCGCGATATGCGAGCGACTCGGCCATGCCTTCCGAGAGCCACCGCGGGCCGAGCATGCAGGCGCTCCCGCCGAGCTCGCCCTGCCAGACGTGGATGTACTCGTGCGCCGCGAGCTCCTTGCGCTCGGTATCGGCATTCCAGGTGTCCGGCCCGGCGGCGAGCGGGCTCACCCACTCCGTGTTGCTCGTGATGATGTCGATGCCATCGAGCTGCGCGAGGCAGCAGTACCGCTCGGTGCCGTCGCCCACCCGGATCCGCACGGTCGCCGATCTCGAGCGGTCGCCCCCTACGGCTCGCGCGAGGTATGCGCCCGCGCGGGCGAGGCCCTCGTGCACGTCCGCATCCGACTGCGCGTCCACGCCGGCACCGATAGCGAAGAGGATCCCGCGACGGTCCCCCGGGGTGGCAACGGGTGCGGTGCCGTCGGCATTCAGGACGGTGACCTGCCAGAAGACGCCGTAGTCCTCCATCCACTGCGCGCCCTCGACCACCGGCCGGATCGCGACCCGGTACGTCCCCGGTGTCGGCGGCGCCTGCACGATGAACTGGAACCACGCGACCTGACCCGGGCCGACGTACGCGGCGGGCTGCAGGGCCGGTCGGTCGTAGCGGGGCCAGCCGGTCGCGGGCGACCCCCGCGTACCGTCCCCGCCGACGATGCTCGGCGCGTCCTGCCCGGGATCGCTGTCGGCGGTGCCGAGATAGGCGACCTCGCCCATCCTCCCCCGGACCCAGCCGCGTGAGCCGGAGTTGTAATACGCGACCGTCGCGGTCATGCGATCACCGGGACACAGGGACATGTAGCCCGACTGTCCGTACCAGGCAGCGTGAAAGCCTGGGATGCCGGCGGGGATCGCGGCCGGCGGGGGGACCCCTGGACCGACCGAGGAGGCGCACGTGACTGCGGCTGCCGGGCGGTCGAGCGACACCGTCGCTCCGATGAACAGGAGAAGGGCCAGCGCCATCCGCATCAACAGGTCAACTCGCCCCTGTCCGCTGCGTCACGGCCTCCCGCAACAGCTCGGCGATGTGGCGCACCGCGTACCGGTCGCCGGCCACCTCCGCTGCCCCGCGAAGGTGCAGGAGACACCCCGGATTGTCCGTCGCGAGCACCGCGGATCCCGTCGCGCGGACGTTCTCGAGCTTCCGCTCGGCGATCCGCTGCGCGAGCTCCGGATGATCGATGGACGTCGACCCGCCGAACCCGCAGCACACCTCGCGCTCCGCGAGCTCGCGGACGGGAACGCCGGCGCGCTCCAGGAGCCGCTGGCCGGCATCACCGGAACGCATCACGTTGGTCGTCTGGCAGAACGCGTGCGCCGTGACCAGAGGATCGGCCGTGCGGAGGGGAAGC
>JANLWM010000365.1:0-3766 GCA_031364525.1 Chloroflexota bacterium
AAAGCGGGCATCTGCAGGGAGCGA
This sequence comes from Chloroflexota bacterium, assembly GCA_031364525.1. Lineage (GTDB taxonomy): Bacteria > Chloroflexota > Limnocylindria > P2-11E > P2-11E > UBA4735. The sequence continues at coordinate 25 of JANLWM010000365.1, forward strand.
TATCGATCCCGATCGAGCAGTTGGCCAAGCGGCTCACGACACTGCCGCGCGATCGGCGGATCGTTGTCTACTGCCGCGGAACCTACTGCCAGTTCGCGGACCGGGCCGTGTCGATCCTCCGACGCAAAGGCTTTGACGCCATTCGTCTCGAAGGCGGGTGGCCCGAGTGGAGCGCGGAGGGTCGGCCGACGACCAAGACACAGGTGCGGGAGCCGGCCTCTCGTGCACGCGGCAGCGCGGGAAGGCACGCCAGCTAGGGCTCGAGCTCCCAGAGTCGGCGCATCTCGTCAGAGCGGCCGAGGAGATCGTCGAGCGTGCCCTGCGCCTCGAGACGTCCGTCCTTCAACACGATGATCCGGTCGGCACGACGGAGCGCTGGGCGCCGGTGCGACACCGCGATGATCGTCGGTCGCTCCGCGCCGTCCAACGATGGATCGAGCAGGCGATCCCAGAGCAGGCGCTCGGTGTCGACATCGAGCGCGCTCGAGAGATCGTCGACGACGAGCAGGTCGGCGTGCCGGACGAATGCTCGCGCGGCCGCCACGCGTTGGACCTGCCCGCCCGAGAGCCGCACGCCACGTGAGCCCACCAGCGTGTCGAGGCCCTGCGCGAGACCTGGGACGTCGCGCTCGAGCACGGCCGCGCGGATCGCGGTCGCGAGCGAGGGGTCCTCGGGCAGCCCCAAGAGGATGTTCGCCCGCAGGGTGTCGCTGAAGAGCCGCGGCACCTGCGGCACATACGCGGTCCGAGGCGGCGCGAAGAACGTGCCGGGATCGCCGACGACCGCGTCGTTCCACCGGATCTCCCCCTCCTCGGCCGGGAGCAGCCCGAGGAGCACGCGAAGCAGCGTGGTCTTGCCCGCGCCGATCCGACCGGTGAGGACGGTGAACGAGCCCCGCTCGAGGCGCAGAGCCACACCGCGGATGCCGTAGCGATACGAAAGGTCCGTGGCCTCGAGGGACCGCAGGTCGCCGCCCGGTCGCCGCGCCGGCGTCGAGAGCGGACCATCGAGGTGCAGCGGCGTTCGCGCGACGAGCCCTTCCGCGGCGACGCCCGATGCCTCGCCGCGCATGAGCGCGAGCATGCGGCGCACCGAGACGTTGAGCTGCTTCCACTGCGTCAGGAACATCCCGGTGAAGCCGGTGAGCTCGGTCACGAATCCGAGATAGGACACGAAGAGCGCGAAGTCGCCGACGGTGAAGCTCCCTGCCCGCATGGACTGCGCGCCGAGCAGCAAGATCAGTCCGGTCCCGATGTTCACCGTGTTCCAGTAGATGGACTGCGTGGTCAGCTGGAGTCCGCGCTCACGGAGCATCGCTCGCCGGCGGGCGTCATTCAGGCGGCGGAAGTGCTCGACGACGCCGCGCTCGGCGCGCGCCAGCTGCACTGCCTGGACCGCTCCGAAGATCTCGCCGAGCGCGCCGGTGACGAGGCTCGTTGCGACCTGGCTCGCAGCCCGCGTGTGCCGCAGCCGTGTGGTGACCGACTGAACGAGAAGGACGATCGCGGCAAGCGGCGCGAACACGAAGATCGCGATCGTCGCGTTGACGCGGACGAGGACCGTCATCGCCGCGGCCGCGAACAGGACATTGCCGATCATGTCGATCGTCCAGTCCGCGCCGTTCTCCGCGTGCTCGACGTCGTCACGGAAGACGCTGAGGGCCTCGCCTGGGGTCCGGTCGAGCGAACGCGCTCCCGGACGGCGGAGCACCTCCATGAGCATGTTGCGCTGCAGCACGCCAGTGACGCCGAAGCGGAATCCGACGTCGACGATCCAGCCGCCGAGCAGGAGGCCGGCGTGCGCCGTGCCCACCCCGACGAACAGCGCCGCGATCCACAGGATCGACGGGACGTCCGCGGTGCCGTGCTGCAGGCTGTCGAACGCGCGTTGCGCGACGAGACCCGGCAGCAGCTGCGTGAGGTACATGCCGATCCAGATGACCGTGTCCGCCACGTAATTGCCGGTCCGGTACGTGGCCATCCGCCAGAGGAACCGGCCCGTGCCGATCGTGTCGTTCGTCATCAGGCGATCGCCTCTTCCAGTCCGGTGCGCAGCAGCTCGGAGAACCGGGAGCCGCTGTCGGCCGCGAGCGCCTCTCGCGGACCGTGCTCGATCACGCGGCCACCCTCGAGGATCAGGATGTCATCGCAGCGATCGACGGTCGCGAGCCGGTGCGCGATGACGATCGCGGTGCGATCAGCGAGCAGCTCGTCGATGGCCCGCTCCACGTGGCGCTCGGTGACCGGATCGAGGCGCGACGAGGCCTCGTCGAGCACGAGCAGGCCCGGATCACGCAGGAACACCCGAGCGAACGCAAGGAGCTGTGCCTCGCCTGCGGAGAGGCTACCGGCGCTCATGTCGGCGCTGAGCGGATCCGTCGCGGACCGCGCCCGCAGCCAGGACCCGAGACCGATGCGCTCGACGACCGCTTCGACGCGGGCGTCATCGACCGACGCGTCAAAGAACGTGAGGTTCTCGCGGACCGAGGCGTGGAACAGCTGCACGTCCTGGCTCACGAGCGTCGCACGTGCGCGCACGGAATCGAGTGAGGCGTCGCGAAGGTCCACGCCGCCCAGCCGCACGCTGCCGGTGGTCGGGTCGTAGAAGCGCAGCAGGAGCCGCGCGAGCGTCGTCTTCCCGCTGCCGGTGCGGCCGAGGATCCCGAGCACGCGGCCGGCCCGGATCCGCACCGATACGTCATGCAGCACGAGCTCGGCGTCGTAGCCGAACGAGACCCGGTCCAGCTCGACGGCGAGTGCGCCATCCGGAAGCGTGCCGTTCCCATCCACCAGCGCCGACCTGGTCTGCAACAGCTGGTCGATCCGGCCGAGGCTGGCGATGGCCCGCTGCATGTCCTCGAGCTCGCGGCGGAACGCCTCGATCGGCCGGCGCAGCAGCTCCGTGTAATAGAACAGGAGATACACCGTGCCGAGGGTGATCGCTCCCATGGTCCAGAGCCAGCCACCGACGGCGAACGCGAGGGCGTTGCCGATCGCGAAGGTCAGGATCGTCGAGGCCCAGATCACGCCGACGCCGAACATCGCGCGACGGCGCGACCGCAGCCAGTCGCGATGATGGAGAGCGAGGCCGTTGAGGATGTGGATCTCCGCGCCGCTCGATCGGATGTCCTCGGTCCCACCGAGGCGCTCGCCGAGGAAGCCGTAGGTCTGGGCCGCCGTCTCGCGCACGCGGCGCCAGCCGCCGACCGCGATCGTCCGCAGCGGTCCGAGGAACAGCGCGATGCCGAACGCGGCGAACAGCGTGAGCGCGGCGCCCGCTCGCCAGTCCTCGAGCCAGACCACGACAAGCACGCCGAGGAGGAGCACCAGGTTGCCGAGCACGTTCACCGCGAAACGGGAAAAGAATCCGGCCAGCGCCGTGACGTCCCCGTCGATCCGTTCGATGAGCTCCCCCGGCGTGCGGGCTTTATGGAAGCCAAGGTCAAGGTCGAGGCAGTGGAGGGCCAGGTCGGCCCGGAGCGCGTTCGTCCCGACCCAGCCGATGCTCTCGCCGGTGTACGTGGCGATCGCGCCCGCGACCTGCTGGCCGAGCGCGAACCCGACGAACAGGATCGCGATGCGCACGAGCACGTCGACGTCGGCCCCCGTGATCGCGCCATCGATGAATTGACGCAGGAGCTGCGGCGCGACGAGCTGCAAGCCGATGCTCGCGGCGATGAGGAGGCCGAGGAGCACGAGGCGCCGCCACTCAGGCGCCACGTAACGCGCGAACAGGTCGAGG
>JANLWM010000378.1:0-4093 GCA_031364525.1 Chloroflexota bacterium
CATCCGACGACCTCGCCCGCGGGCGCGTCAAAACGTCACGCAGCGCCGCGGCGCTGATCGCTGACCTGCAGAAGGTCCGCGCCAAGCGCCGGTGAGGTTCAGCCGCACGGCTCGATTCGAGCGCGCGTACGCGAAGCTCACCGCGGCCCAGGCAGCGCGAGTCATCGGGGCGATCGAGCGCTTCGCCAACGATCCAACGCATCCGTCGCTCCGGGTGAAGCGAATGCAGGGCACCGCGAACATCTGGGAGGCGCGCGCGAGCGACAGCCTCCGCATCACATTCGAACGGGATGGCGACGTCGTCGTGCTCAGGAACGTCGGGGCGCACGACCCGACCCTTCGCCGGCCGTAGCCGGCGCGGGCGGGTCAGGGGTTCTTGCGGAGGAAGACGTTCTGGGTGACGTTCCCAGCGCGGCCGGCGATAACGATCGGCCCCGTCGAGCGGTACCCGGCCTTGATGTAGGTGATGCCCCACCGGAGGTTGCCTTGGCCGATCCAAAGGTCGACCGAGTAGAAGCCGGTCGAGTCGGTCTGGGCTTCGCCGGGACAGCTCAGGATCGCAACGCTGATGCACACGTCGGGTACACCGGCGCGGGTGACCGAATCCCACACGTACCCCGAGACGTGCATCAGCTCGCTGGGCGGGAACGTCTGCTTCGGGATCGGCGTTGGGATCGGCGTCGGCGCGGGGGTCGGCTTTGGCGTCGGCGCGGGGGTGCCCTTGCCGGTCCCGATGCCGGTGCCGTTGCCAGATCCACCTGCGCCCGGCCCGCCACCCGCAGCACCCGTACCGGTGCCCGGTGCAGCCGTCGTCGGCGGCGCCTCGGGTGACGCGGTCTGCTCGACGATCGCGACCGGCGCGGCCGCACCCGGCTGCGAGCGGCCCTTCAGCTGCGGCGGCGGGGTCACGACCACGGCCTCGGTCGACGGCTTGGCTCCCTCCGGCGCGCCTTCCGGCTCCGCGACGCGGACAAAGAAGAAGAGCGCGGCCATGAGCATCGCTGCGGCGATCACCGCCGCGAAGAGCCTGCGTCGATCCATGCGCCGCGGCTCCTCGGCAGGGGCCAGTGCCGTCGCGGCGACGATCGCGGGACGGGCCATCCGGATCCGCGCGCTGCGCAGGGCGCGGCCGAATCGGATGCGGGTGTCACGGGCGAACCGCGCCTCGCCGGCACCGAGGCTCACGCCGGCCAGGCGGAGCCGCGCAGCGGCCCACGCGGCTTCGCGCAGGCGTCCACGACGCCGCGCGAGGCGGAGCGCACCGAGCCGGAGCGCGAGCTGCTCGTCCATCAATAGAAGACGTACGCGTCGAACGCGATCGACGTGCCCGTCGCTCCTGGAGCGAGCTCGTGATAGGTCTTCACGGTCGAGCCGGCGAACGGTCCCGTGGTGAGCCCGACCGTCGCGGCCTTCGCGAGCAGATCGCCGGTGCCGGCATCGGCGTGCACGCCGTACGCGAGCACGATCGCGACCTTACGGGCGGGCGCGACGGCCTCGAGCGACTTCAAGGCCTGCGCGGCGATGCGCGCCTGCTCGGTCGCGATCGCGTCCGGTGTGCCGTGCAGAAGGATGTCGGAATTGACGACGACACTGAACTCGATGTTCTTCGGGTCCACGCCGGGTGTCGTCTGCGACGACGCAGCGCTCGCCGAGGTGTTCGCGGCGAGGAAGAGCGCGAAGAGCCCAAGGAGGATGTCGGCCCAGAGCCAGCCGACGATCGAAAGGGAGGTGCTGTCACCGGAGCGGGGCATCAGCGGTCCTTGCGGACGGGGGCTCCGACCGGCTCACGGCCGTTCATCAGCTCCGCCGCGCGCGCGAGATCGGAGGCGGCGGCACGCAGCTCGCGAACGGTCGCCTCAAGATCGAAGAGCCGCTGCTCGCGCTCCATGGCGCGCTCGTAGATGCGACGCTCCTCGGCGACCATCTGGTCGATGAGCTCGACCGAGGCCGGGAGGTCGAGGTCGCTCGTCGACAGGCTGAGCGCGTGCGCGATGAGACCGCGCAGCTCGGACTCCTTGAGCAGCACCTGCGTGCGGAGCGCGACGTCGCGCACATCCGACCGGAAGTGGATGAGCAGGCTGAGGATGATGAGCACGCCGATGAGGCTCGCGTCGACGATGGCGAGGGTGCTGAATCGCATCACCGTGGCCACGCCGTCGAACCCCTCCTGCCAGAGGAGCAGGAACGGCCGCGTCACCAGGTCCGGGCGCTTCGCAATGAGCTTCTCGTACGCATCGGTCGCCGTCGAGAGGCCGAACCAGGTGACGGCGATCGGGGCGAACACCAGGACATTCCGGGCGACGTCGATGAGGCCCCAGGCGAGGCCCCGGGTGAAGACGAGGAGCTCGGCGACAGCATGCGGATCGATCGCTCCGGCGTACCCCTGGACCTCTTCCCGGTTGTCCTGGCGGATCGCGACGGCCAGTCGGGAAAGGAGCGTCGCGAGGGCGGCGTCACGGACGGCGACCTCACCGGAAAGGACCGCCAGCTGGTCAGCGGTGCGGTCGCGCTCGGCGGCGCGACCATCCTGGGCAGCGACAACGCTCATATCCAGAGCCTAAACGGGGCTCCTCGTGATGCCGGTGGCAGTGGCGTTTCGGCCACGACACCGAGCGACCGGGCGAGTGCTCGCCGGCTACAGCGCCGCTTCGAAATCGTCCTTCACCCGACGGAAGTACGCGAAGCCCGCGGCGAACAGGACGAGCGCGAACGCCGCGCTGTACGCGAGCGAGCCCCATTCCGGCGGGAGGCCGTCCAAGAGCGCGCGCTGGAAGCCGACGATGATCGCGGTCATCGGGTTGAGGTACATGAGCTGAAGCTCCTGCGGCCGGTTCGCGAGGATCGCGATCGGGAACAGGATCGGCGTGAGGAAATACCAGGCGAGCAGGACGATCCCGAGGATGTGCTCGATGTCGCGGAAGAACACATTGAGCCCGGCGAGCAGATACGCGAAGCCGAGCGCCATGACGAGCTCGATCGCGATGAGCAGGGGCACGTAGAGGAGACCCTCGGGGTGCCGCGGTCCAAAGAGCGCGAGCACCACCAGGAGGATCACGAGGCTGAGGCCGAAGTTCACGAGCGCCGAGAGCACGCTCGCCGCGGGGAGCAGCTGCACCGGCAGCTTGACCTTCTTCACGATCGCGCCGTTGGACACGATCGCCGCGGCACCGCCAAGCAGCGAGCTCGAGAAGAACGTCCAGGGCAAGAGACCGACGAAGAGGAAGATCGGGAACGACTTCTCGCCCGATGCCGTGATCGGCCGGCTCTGCAGCAGCACGCCGAACAGGATCCAAAAGACGATGAGCTGCAGCAGCGGATTGAGGAAGTTCCAGGCGAAGCCGAGAGCTGAGCCCTTGTAGCGGGCCCGGAGCTCTCGCCAGGCGAAGTTCGCAAGAAGCTCTCGCCGCTCGACCATTTCGCGCAGATCGGCGATCACGGGCCGATTCTAGGCGGCCGTTACGCGACCTCCCGACCGTCGTTACCGATCCGTTGCGCCCTGACGGCCGGCGACCGATAGAGCGGCGAGTCGTATGCAACTGATGACACCGAACCACTTCGCATGGAGGTCCTGATGCGCAAGCCACTGCTTCTTTCCGTCTCGATCCTCGCGGCCGTCGCCCTCGCCGGGTGCGCCGCGACCGAACAGCCGAACGGCGTCGCCGTCCTTGGCTATCAGGCTCCCGGCGGATGGGCCCAGGTGTCCGAGCAGAAGGTCGCGGTCCAGGCCGACGTGGCTCCGGGCCAGAGCGCATACGTGGGTGCCAGCGCCGACGGGTCGCTGATGGGCTTCCTCACCTCGGACGGCGTGATCCACTGGTACAAGACGTCGGCGCGGTAAGCGCCGGCGCGATCTAGCGGGTATGGCCAACACCGCCCTCGCTCCTTGGGTCAGCGCGCGCGCGTTCGTCGAACGTATTCGCCGAACAGCGGCTCGGTGAACTCGAACTGGCCTCGGTCGACCTTCCGGACGATCCCCTCGTCGATCAACTTGTCCACTGAACGCTTGGCCGACATAGCGCTCCTCCCGCTTCCGTACACGCGCTCTGCCGTAGCGATCCGTACCGCCGTCTCGCGAGTGCCCTTTGGCTCTTCG
>JANLWM010000013.1:0-7672 GCA_031364525.1 Chloroflexota bacterium
ACGGAAGATGTCACCCATGTTCTCGCCGCAGACGATGATCATCTCGAGGCCGACCTCTTCGGCCACGGCCTTCAGGCCCGCGGGGCTCATCTCGCGCGAGCTCCCGATCGCGAAACGGTCGCCTGCGATGACGAATGTCTCGCCGGCGTGGACCCGCGCGCGGAAGTCGGGCATCAGATAGCGGAACGAGCCGGCTTTCCAGCGCTCGTCGAGCGTCTCGAGGCTCTCGGACACGCAATCCTTGGCCGGCGTGATCTGGTCGGTGTCGATGGCGTCGAGCTTCTTGCCGGGGCGGCGACCGGAGCGGTCCCAGAAGATCAGGGCTCTGCCGCGGATCGCGTCCGTCGAACGCGCCTTCTCCGCGGCAGGTGCGCGACGGGCGATCGCTTCACGCTCGACGCCGGGGAGGAGCCTGGCGGCCTCGATGCGGTGCCGGACATCGGTCACGGCGTCAGTCTAGGCGCGCGAGCGCGTGCAGCTCCTCATCGCTGAGCAACCGATCCGAGGCTTTCGCGCTGGTCATGATGCGCATCACCCGCTCGCGCGTCGGCTCGAGGCCACGGTGCTCCAGCCAGAACACGACGTTCGACTCGCCGCTCATCGGACCGACCTCGATCTGCTGCTCGCGTCCGACGATGGAGGCCGGCACGCCGCTGTACACCAGATCCGCGAGCTCGCGGTCGCCGGTGCGAAGCGCCTTCACGACCGCCGATGCGTGCACACCCGTTCCGGTGCGGAAGGCGTCGGCGCCGAGCGCGGGATAGTTCGCCGGGATCGGCACGCCGCAATGCTCCGCGACGAGCGCGGCGTACTCCACGAGAGGCTCGAGGTCGCGATCGATGAGTCCGAACAGTCGCAGGTTGACGAGCAGCTGATCCATCGAGGTGTTGCCGACCCGCTCGCCGATCCCCAGGGCGGCCCCGTGCACACGGTCCGCGATGGCCGTGGCCGCGAGCGCGTTGATGGTGCCAAGCCCACGGTCGTTGTGGCCGTGGAAGTCGAGCTTCACGTCTCGTCCGCGGATGACCTCCGTGCGGATGAACGTGAGCAGATTACGCACGCCCTCAGGGGTCGCGTGGCCGACCGTGTCGGACGCACAGATGCGCTTCGCGCCGCAGCCGATGGCCGCCTCGTACAGCGTGATGAGCGTCTCGGGGTCCGCCCGGGTCGTGTCCTCGGTGACGAACATCACCGGCAAGCCGTTCTTGACGGCGAGCGTCACGGACTCCTCGACGTTCTTCACCATCCCGTCGAGCGACCAGCTCTCCGCGACGCGACGGATCGGGCTCGATCCGATGAACGCGCACGTCTCGATCGCGACCCCGGACTCGACGGCTGCCTGGATCGCTCCGTTGATGTCCGCGGGATGCGTCCGCACGGCGACGTTCGGCGTGATCCGAAGACGCTTCGTCTCTTTCGCCAGCGCCACGATGGACTCGCGGGCCTGCGGCGACGCGCCGGGCAGGCCGATGTCCGCGCTGTCGATGCCCAGGTCATCCATGAGGTGGAGCAGCCGGATCTTCACCGCGAGGGGGGGATTTCGGACCGAGGGGCCCTGCAGCCCGTCGCGGAGCGTCTCGTCGTCGAGCTCGACGGCCCGGTAGTCGGCACGCGCGGCGCGGCCGTCGCGGTTCCAGTCGTAGATGAGGTCGGCGGCGTCGCTCATCGGGTCGCGCCGATCGGTCGGGCCGCAACGATGCGCCCGCTCTCCCAGGCGACGAGGGTGATCTCACCGAGGTCCACGCCGGAATGTCGGGATGGAGTGAAGCTGTAGCTGGTCGCGATACCGGCGAATGTACCGCCCTCGATCTTCACCCGCGTGCGCTCCGCGTCGCCGGTCCCGTCTCCGGCCGAGGCGAGGAGAGCGAGCGCATCGGCCGCGGTGGCCGCGTGCATGCCGGCCGCCGCGCCGATCGCACGGCGGAGGGCCGGCCAGCGGGCGGCGGGCGACACGTCGCCGAGACGGCCGGCATCATTCGCGTCCGTCAAGTAGGAGAGGAACACGCTCGGGCCGTTCGTCGGGTCGGTGGGGATGAGCCGGACCGGCGACAGGTAGTCCGAGGCCGCCCCGGTGAAGAACACGACCGAGCCGGCACGCGCGAAGGGCCGGAACCGCTGCGCGAAGAGGTCCCTCTGATCCGGAGCCGCGCTCATCACGAACGGCATCGGCCGCTCCTGCGCCCGGAACACGGAGGTGATCGCGAGCTCCTCTCGACCGGCAACGAGCGTGCCGCTGGTGACCACGATCGCCGGCGTCGCGCGGGACGGAAGCGAATCGACCGTGACTCGAGCGAGCGCGTCGGGGGACGGCGCGAGCCCGAACATCCAGCGCCCGTTCGGGCCGGCCGTGACCGGATCGGTGACCGGCAGCGTGAACAGCACCGGGCGCGCGAGGAGCCCGACGGCCCGCGTCAGCGCTTCATCGAGGACCGCGGGGACGCCGATCACGACGGCGTCGGCATCGCCGGTCTCCGACAGGTGCTTCAGCTCCAGCAGCACCTTCGCGTCGCTTCCCGCGACGTCGATGACGCGCAGCTTGAGCCGTGGCGTCGTCCGCTGCGCATCGGCCCACTGTTGCATCGCGTTCCGCTGGGCCTCGCCCTTGGGTGCGCGGCTGCCCGACAGGTCGAGGAGTGCCGTGACCGCGATCGTCCCGGCCTCGTGTGTCGGGAGCGGGCTCGGATCGACCGTCACGGGTGCGCCCGGCGTGCACGCGGCAACAACGAGGGCCAGACCCATCAAGAGGGGGAGCGATGCGCGAATGGTGACGGGGCTAGGCGCGGGTGCCGCCGGGGATCCCTCCCGCGGCATACACATGGAGGAGCAGATCCTCGGCCCGGGGATCCGGAGCCGCTTCCGCCTCGTCGATCGAGCGCTCGATCTCGGCGGCGATCTCGGCGCGCATGGTGTCGAGGTCGGTCACCGCGACGCCGACGGAAAGCAGGTACGCGCGGCCCTTGTCGACCGGATCTTTGGCCTGCCACTCCTTCAGGAGGTCCTTTGACCGGTATCTCGAGTCATCATCGTCGGAGCTGTGCGGCTGGTAGCGATAGCACTTCACCTCGACGATGCTCGGACCGTCGCCGCGCCGCGCGCGGTCCGCGGCCTCGGCCGTCTTCGCGTACACATCCAGCGCATCTGTTCCGTCGGCGATGAGCCCGGGGATGCCATAGCCGGCGGCCCGGTCAGCGACGTTGGCCACGCTCATCTGCTTGGAGACCGGCGTCGAGATGGCGAAGAGGTTGTTCTCGATGATGAAGACGACCGGCAGCTTGTGGATGGCGGCGAAGTTCACCGCCTCGTGGAAGTCGCCGGGACTCGTCGAGCCGTCCCCGCCGTACGTGAAGACGACGCGGTCCTCCTTGCGCACCTTGATGGCCAGCGCGATGCCCGCGGCCTGAGGGAATTGCGTGGCGATGCAGACGGAGCCGGTGACGATGTTCGCCTCACGGTCGCTGAACTGGTTCACGATCTGTCGGCCACCGGAATTCGGGTCGGTCGCCTTTGCGAAGACCCCCAGGAATTGATCGGTCGCGGTCTGCCCGAGGACAAGAGCGACCCCGACGTCCCTGTAGTACGGGTGCACCCAGTCGTGGCCGCGCCGGATGACCCAGGCCGACCCGACCTCGGCGGCCTCGTGGCCATCCGCGACGCCAACGAACGCCGCGCGCCCCATCCGATTCATCTGCATCATCCGCTCGCCCAGCATCCGCGTGAGCAGCATCGCCCGGTAGATGCCCTTCGCGTCGTCGAGCGAGAGGCCGAGGACCTCGTGCCGGGTCGTGACTGCCATCAGGGTGATGCTACCGAGCGCCGCGTCGTGACCGCCACGAGCAGGAGGCCGGCGGCGAGCTCGACGCTCCCGCGGCGCCCGGTCAGCTCGTTGCTCACGCCGCGGGTGGAGCCTCGGACGAGATCCTCGCGATGCAGCCCGTAGCGCAGCCCATCGGTCGTCACCGCCGTGGCGACCTCCGACAACGGCGACAAGGTGACCCAGTCACCCGGGGCACCGTTCAGCTCGAGGGTGCCGGGGCCCTGCACCGCGCGGAACGTCGCGTGCTCGGTCGCGAGCGCGACGTCGATCGCGGCGAGATCGACGTTCGCGAGCAAAAGCAGGTTCCCGATCAGGTGATCGAGCCGGCTGCCGCCGAACGCTCCCACGACCACGATCTCGTCCGCGCCGCGGGCGATCGCGGTCCTGAGCGCGAGCTCCCCGTCGGTCTCGGTCTTCTCGTGCGGGTGGACCTCGAATGCCACGCCGTGCGCCTCGAGCCGGCCTCGGGCCTCTGCCGGGAGGGAGTCGAGGTCACCGACGACGACGTCCGGCCGCCGCCCGGCGTGGTGGAGCCGTAGCGCGCCGCCGTCCGCCGCGATCACGACGTCGCTTGTCGTCGCCAGGCCGGCGAGCCACGCGTCGCTGCCGAGCGGGTCACCGTTCAGCACAACGAGAGCGCGCATGCGCGGAGCCTAGTCCGGTATCGTCCGGCTCGTGACCATCCTGATGATCGGTGCGGGCGGGTTCTTCGGCGCGATCGCGCGCTACCTTGTCGACGGCTGGATCATCGCGCGCACCGGCGCGGCGTTCCCCTGGGGCACGCTCGTGGTCAACCTCTCCGGCTCGTTCGTGCTCGGTCTGCTCTTCGCGCTCGCGATCGAGCGAAGCATCCTGCCCGCCGAGATCAGGGGGCCGGTCCTCATCGGCTTCATCGGCGCGTACACGACGTTCTCGACGCTGGCCCTTGAGAGCTGGCGGCTCGTGGAAGAGGGCAGCTACGTCCTCGGAGTGGCGAACCTCGTGGGCTCGATGCTCTTCGGGATCATCGCGGTCCTGGCCGGGCTGACGCTCGGCCGGGTGCTCGCCTAGGTCGCGACGGTGCGCACTTCGTCATGCATGAAGATCCAGGCCAGCGCGATCAGCCAGCCGCCGAGGACGAGATGCGCGGCGCTGAAGTACGGCTGCGCGAGCGCGTCGGCGACCGGTCGTGGCATCACAGCCGTGAATGACGACGAGAAGGCCTCGAGCGGAACGAGCGCGAATGCGGCGAGCCCGAGGACCGCGGTGACGCGTCCGAACGTCCGAGGCATCACGCCCGTTTGGACCCACATCTTCCCGATGGTCCACCACCACATCCCGAGCACGAAGAGCGACGCCGGACGGACGTCGATGTTGGCGGAGCCGGCGAGCCCGACCGTGGCGACGGCGGCGCCGCTGATGGTGCCGAGGATCGCGCCGCTCTGACGGACGGCCGCATGGCGGACGTGCAGGACGGCGATCGCGGGAAGCAGGAAGCCGTACGCGATCGCGCTCAGCAGGTCGAAGAGATACGGGTAGGCGACCGCCCCGACGGCGACGACGAGGAGGTGCCCGACGCCCGCGATGGCGCTCCAGAGCGCGGCCTTGCCGGTCGCGGCTACTTCGTGGGCGTTGATGACGGCGCCGGCTTCTTCTGACCCTTCTCGTCGTACTCGTAGAAGCCGCGCCCGACCTTCGCGCCGAGCCGGCCGGCGAGCACCATGCGCTTCAAGAGGGCGGGTGGCGCCATGTTCGGGTCCTTGAACTCGTCGAAGAACACGTTCGCCACATGGAGATTGATGTCGAGGCCGGTGTAGTCGATGAGCTCGAACGGGCCCATCGGGTGGCGCAGCCCGAGCTTCACCGCGGTGTCGATCTCCTCGACGCTCGCGACGCCCTGCTCGAGCGCGCGGATCGCGCCGAGCAGGTAGGGGACCATGAGCCGGTTGACGATGAATCCGGGCGTGTCCTTGCAGACCGCTCCGGTCTTCCCGATCGAGCGCACGAATTCCCGGAGCGTGGCGATGGTCTCGTCGCTCGTGGTGATCGCCTGGACGATCTCGACGAGCGGCATGACCGGCGCAGGGTTGAAGAAGTGCAGCCCGGCGAATCGGTCCATGCGCTTCGTGGTCGCGGCCATCTCGACGATCGTGAGGCTGGACGTGTTCGACGCGAAGATCGTGTGGGCCGGGCACAGCCCGTCGAGCGTGCCGAACACCTCCTTCTTCGCCTCGATCTGCTCGATGACGGCCTCGATCACGAGGTCGCAGTCTTTGAGGTCCTCGAGCGATGTCGTGCCGCGCATCCGGCCGCGAGCGGCCTTCGCATCGTCCTCCGTCATCTTGGCGGACTTCACGATGCGCGCGAGAGACGACTCGACGCGACCGAAGCCCTTGTCGAGGAGCGGCTGGGCCACCTCACGCACGATGGTCTCGTAGCCCGCCTGCGCGCACACCTGCGCGATGCCTGAGCCCATGAGGCCGAAACCGACCACTCCGACACGTGTGATGGCCATTGAGCGTTCTCCCCGCGCGCGGTATTCGCAGGCTGATTCTAGGGACGCGCTTTTCCGTACGATGGTCGTCGTGTCCAAGGCTACCCAGCTCATCGGTCCCGGTGCCGTCGACGTTGCGCTCGAGGTCAACGGCGACGCGGTCACGGTGCACGTTCCACCGCACCGCACCCTGCTCGACACGCTGCGCGAGACTCTTGGACTGACCGGCGCGAAGCGTGTCTGCGACGAGGGCACCTGCGGCGCGTGCACCGTGCTCCTCGACGGTCGCCCGGTGTACTCCTGCATGACGTTGGCGGTCGCGTGCGCGGATCGGGCCGTTGAGACCGTGGAGGGGTTGTCCACGGACGGGCTGCATCCGGTCCAGCAGGCGTTCGTCGAACACGACGCCTATCAGTGCGGCTTCTGCACGCCCGGCCAGATCATGTCGTGCGTCGCTCTGCTGCGGGAGAACCCGTCACCGACGAGCGAGGACGTCCTGCGTGCGGTCAGCGGTAATCTCTGCCGCTGCGGCGCGTATCCGAACATCGTCGCCGCCGCGCTGGCCGCGGCGAAGAAGACACGACGATGAGCATCCGCGTCGTTCGGACCAAGTCGGAGTTCGAAGGCACGATCAGCGAGGAGACCGCGCTCGTCGAGGGGACCGACGTGCGGTCCTGGCCCTCCGCCGAAGCCCTCACGATCGTCGGGAAGGGCCACCCCCGCATCGACGGCATCGCTCGCGTGACCGGGCGGGCGCGATACACCCAGGACCTCTACCTCCCCGGCATGTTGCATGTCCGCATGCTTCGCAGCCCGTACCCGCGAGCGCGAGTGCTGAAGATCGATGCGGGCCGCGCGCTCGCGCTCGCCGGCGTTCGCGGCGTCCTCCACCGGTCCAACGCGCCGAAGGCCGCATTCCGCGGCGAGGAGACCATCTTCCGCGACGAGGTCCGGTTCGCCGGCGACGAGGTCGCCGCGGTCGCGGCGGACACCGAGGAGACGGCGGCCGAAGCGGTACGGCTCATCGAGGTCGAGTACGAGGTGCTGCCGTTCGTGGCCGATCTCGAGGAGGCCATGCAGGACGGCGCCGAGCGGCTCGCCGAGGGCGGCAACGTGACCGAGTCGGGGAAGTACGAACGCGGTGATGTGAAGCGCGCGTTCGCGGAGTCGGCGATCGTCGTGGAAGGGACGTACCGAACCTCGACCCAGCTGCACAACAGCCTCGAGACGCACGGTGCCGTGGCCCGGTGGGACGGAGACGAGCTCACGGTGTGGGAGTCGACCCAGCACGTGTTCGGCGTCCGCGCGGGGCTGCAGGCAGCGCTCAAGATCCCGTTCAAGGACATCCGCGTCCTCTGCGACTACATGGGCGGCGGCTTCGGATC
>JANLWM010000160.1:0-12432 GCA_031364525.1 Chloroflexota bacterium
CGGCCGCCAGCGCGGCCTCGAACGAGACGGCGCCCTCTGGAACGGAACCGACCGCGAGCACCGTGGCGAGCCGCGGCAGGTCGGGCTTCATGCCGACCGCCGTCGCAGCGAGCGCCCCATCAGCCACGAGCACTTTCGCCCGCGAGTCACTGAGGATGCCGCGATACTCGTCGGCGGCAAGACGGGTATTGAGGAGGACCGGCACCGCGCCGATCTTCAACGCCCCGAAGAACGCGGCGACCAACTCGATCCCATCGGCCAGGAGCAGCGCCACGCGCTGCTCTGGCTCCACGCCAAGGGCGCGTAGGGCGTTGCCGACGCGGTTGACCTTGGTCGCGAGCGCCCCGTAGGTCAGGGTACCCGACGGCGTGCGTATCGCGACATCGGCCGCGCGGCCCAGGTCGCAATGATGCTCGATGAGACGATGGACCAGGCCGGTCTCCAGGGGCATCTAGCGGAACTTCATCTAGGCGACGATTCCGTGCGCGTACTGGCTCCGCATGAGCGACCCCTCCGCGAACCGCGACCGTCGAAGTGGCCGGAGCTGGGTGCGCGCCAGCGCGTCGCCGGTGAGCAGGCGCGCGATGTGCTCGCCGAGCGCGGGCGAGAGCTTGAAGCCGTGGCCGCTCGTGCCCGCGGCAACGTACAGCCCGCGCGCTTCCACGATCTCGTCCACGACCGGGTGCCAGTCGGGAGTGACGTCGTACACGCCTGCCCAGCCGCCGCGCGAGTTCGCCCGCCCGAGTGCGGGGTATCGGCGCGCGGCGAGCTCGCCCAGGGTCGCCGCCTCGTCGAAGGTCGACACGGTGGCGAAGGCATCAGGATCCACATCATCATCGGGCCCGATGTCGAGCGAGCCAGCGAGCGTGAGACGCTCACCTTCGGCCCTCAGGTACACCCCGTTCGGGAAGTCGCCGACCACCGGATGGAGACCGAGGAAGTCGTCAGGCCGCTCGTACACGCAGACCGGATGCCGGGTGACGCGTATCGGGAGGCTCGCACCGACCGGCCCGAGCAGTGTGTTGGTCCACGGACCGGTCGCGAGGATGACCCGCTCGGCACCCAAGGGACCCGCTTCGGTCACAACACCCGTGACGCGGCCGTCCGTGACCGTCACGCTCTGTGCCGCGGCCTGCAGCCGCACGCGGACGCCCTTGGCCCGCGCGGCCTCGACCAGGCCCTGCGCCGTGAGCACCGGATCGGCGTAGCCCGCGGCTGGCTCATAGGTCGCGGCCGCCACGCCCTCGACGCTGATGCCCGGAGCCAGGGTGCGCACATCGTCCAGGCTGACCAGGCGCACGTCGATGCCCACGCGCTGCTGCAGGGCGACGTTCGTGGCAAGCGCCGCCTGCTCCTCGACACCCGCGAGCGAAACGCATCCGGTGGCGCGGTAGCCGCAATCGTCGCCGGTCCGCTCGGCGAACTCCTTGAAAAAGCGCACGCTCTCGAGCGCGAGACGTGCAGTGAGCTCGTTGGAGTAGTTCTGCCGGATGATCGCGCTCGAGGATCCGGTGGGTCCGCCGGCGACACCGCCGCGATCGACGAGTGCGACGTTCGTGTGGCCGAGCGCGGCGAGGTGATAGGCGATGCTCGAGCCGACCGCACCAGCGCCCACGATGATGATCTCGAAAGATTCCATGCCCTAGTCCCCTCCCACAGGCGCGGCAGCGAGCTCCTTGGCATACGCGAAGAGGGCGGGCATGCCGCCGGAGTGCATGAACACGACGGTGTCGCGGGCCGTGAATGTGCCGCGACGAACGAGCCCGCAGAGACCGGCGAAGGCCTTCGCGTTGTACACCGGATCGAGGAACAGCCCTCCACGACGGGCCGCGAAGTGCAATGCATCGCGCCCCTCATCGCCCAAGATGCCGAACCCCGGCCCGATCCATTCGTCATGCACGATCACCTCATCCGCGGGCACCGCCAGGTCGAGCGCGAGCAGGGCGGCGGTCTCGGACACCAGGGCGGCGACGCGGTCGCGCACGTATTGCGCGGGTCGACTGACGCTCATGCCGATCACCCGGAGCCGCAGGTCGAGCACCCGCCGGCCGAGCAGCAGTCCGGCCATGGTCCCGCACGAGCCCACCGGAACGATGAGCGACGCGTCGTCGACGCCGGCCGCCGCGAGCTGCGACTGAAGCTCGCTCGCGGCCTCGAGATACCCGCTCGCGCCGAGCGGACCCGAGCCGCCGAGCGGCACGACGTACGGCCGCCGGCCCACGCGGCGCAGCTCCTCCGCGACGGCCAGCGACCGCGCATGCCCTTCGCGGAAGTCGCCGGTGAAATAGCGGATCTCGGCGCCGGCCAGCCCGTCGAGGAGCAGATTGCCCTGCACCTCGCGTGACTCGTCCGCTTCCCCACCGAGGACGAGGACGGCGTGCATCCCGAGGCTCGCAGCGGCGGCGGCCACGAGGCGGCAGAGGTTGGACTGCAGGTCGCCACTCACGACGAGGGTGTCGGCATGCTGGGCTTGGGCGTCGCCGAGGATCATCTCGAGCTTGCGCACCTTCGAGCCGCCCAGGGCGAAGCCGGTGAGATCCTCGCGCTTCACCAGGATGCGCGGTCCGCCGAGTGCCGCGCTGAGCCCAGGCGCCTCCTCGAGCGGCGTCGGCAGGATGGCCAGGCGCGCGCGCGGGAGCGCCGCGAGGCGACCGAAGGTCACGCGGCGCTCATCAGCGTGTCCTTGTGGATCACGCCATCGCGCATGATGAGCCGCAGGCGAGCGCGATCCTGCAGGATCGTGATGTCCGCAAGCGGATCACCGTCGATCACCACGAGGTCGGCGCGCTTCCCGGCGGCAAGGGTGCCGACCTCCGCCCCGAGGTCGAGCAGGTCCGCGGCATCGCTCGTCGCGGCACGGATGGCCCGGGCCGGGGTCATGCCGTGGCGCACCATGGCCGCGAGCTCGGCGAGATTGTCACCGTGATTGGCACCGAAGATGTCGGAGCCCATCGCGATCTTCACGCCCGCCTTGAGCGCGCGCCCGAACCCAAGTCGCGGATCATCGAGCAGCGCCTTTGCGTTGTTCACAGCCCAGTCGTGCACGCTCGGGTCCTTCGCGCCTTGTCCGATGACCGCCTCCGCGGCCGAGAGCGTGGGAACGAGATAGGTGCCCTGCTTCAGCATGAGCTCGATCTCGCTGTCCTCGAGATAGAAGCCGTGCTCGATCGAGTCGACGCCCGCGCGGAGTGCAGCCGTGACGCCGGGCCCGCCCTCGGCGTGGCACATCACCTTCTTGCCCGCTGCGTGCGCCTCGTACACGATCGCGTCGAGCTCGGCGGCCGAATACTGCGCGCGGGGCGGATAGCCGGTCCGCTGGAAGATGCTGCCGGTGCTAACGATCTTGATCACATCCACGCCGCTCAGCAGGAGCTGCCGCGCGAATAGGCGGACGTTCTCGACGCCATTCACGTACTGCCGAACGCCGGTCACCATGTCGCGGAGATCTACCTGCGCCCCGGAGCCCCAATGGAAATCGAAGAGCGCGCCGGTCGGCGCAAGGCCCTGGCCCGAGACGAGCAGCCGAGGACCGACCACCAGTCCCTCCTCCAGCGCGAGGCGGAACCCGGCATCGATGCCACCCGCGTCGCGGACCGTGGTGACGCCGGCCTCGAGCGTCGTGCGCAGGTTGCTCATGGAGCGGAAGGCGACGAGTGTGGCGTGGGTCGTGAGCCGCTTCTCGAGGTTGAACGCGTACGCGAGCATGTGAGCGTGGGCATCGATGAAGCCGGGCACCACGGTCATCCCGAGCCCCTCGATCACGCGGGCTCCGCTCGGGATGGCGATCGCGCGACCCGCGGCGGCGATGCGGCCGTCGGTGACGACGACGGTCGCGTCGGTGACCGGCGCAGCGCCACTGCCGTCGATCAGGCTCACGCCGCGGATCACCGTGGTCGCGCTCATGCTTTCACCCCGAGCACCGCCAGCGAATCACGACCGACAAGTGCCTGGAGCTTGTCCAGAGGTATTCCCGGAAGGTTCGTGCCTTCGGTGAGCTTCGCCATGCCGAGCACGGTGTCACGGAACGAGGTCGAGCTGAAGCCTGGGTAGTCACTGCCGAAGAGCACCTTGTCCCACACGCCGTACTCGTAGGCGTCGACGAGCGTGCGGTGGAGGAAGGACGGTCGAAAGCCGAGCGCCGAGCAGTCCGCGTAGACGTTGTCGTGCTTGCGGATGAGCGCAACGACATCGGGACCCCACGGGAAGCCGAAGTGGGCGATCACGATCTTCAGCTCGGGATACTCGCGAGCGACCCGATCGAGTCGCCAGGGCAGGCTGTCCTCGAGCGGGGCGCGCCTCCCAAGATATGAGGTGCCCTGGTGGATGAGGATCGGCAGCCCGAGGCGAAGCGCGCGCTCGTACAAGGGGAACACCGTCGGGGCGTCAGGTACGAAGAACTGATACATCGGGGCGAGCTTGAGCCCACGCAATCCGAGGTCCTGCACCGCGCGCTCGAGATGGTCTGGCGCGTCGGGCAGGTTCGGGTCGACGCTCGCGAAACCGACGATCCGCTTGGGGTCCTGCTTCACCATCCAGGCAACGGCCTCGTTGCTCGTGTGAAACCCCGCCGGCCGCGCGTCGAGCGCGACAAGGACGGCGCGATCGACACCGGCGATCCCGTCCTGGTAGGCCCGCACGATCGCATCGGGCACGGCGCCGGTCGCAACGAACTGCCGTTGCACATCGAGGCTCTCCTGGAACTCCGAGAGGTGCGTATGGATATCGATCAGCATCTTGCTCCCTTTCTCATTGCTAGCGGATCACCAGCCCAGCGCCAGACCATCGCCGCGCGGGTCGGCCGCGCCCTGGAAATAGCCATTCTCAACGGCCACCGCCTGGGCATGTCCGGTGCGGCGGTCCCAGTCATCGATCTCGATGATCGGGTGGCCGCGGCGGGCGAGCTCGGAGCGTAGGTGCGCAGGTACGCGACGCTCGAGGTGGAGCGCTTCGGCCGGATCGCCGGCCTCCCACCGGCCGTAGAGCCAGCGGGGCATCTCGATCGCGGTCTGCAGATCCAGACCGCACTCGACGATGTACGCAAGCAGTTGCGTGTGGAACTGCGCCTGCCCCTCTCCGCCCATCGAGCCGAAGGCCAGCACAGGCACATCGCCGCGGAACGCCATTCCCGGAATAAGGGTGTGCTTCGGCCGCTTGCCGGCGGCCAGTCGATTGGGGCTTTCCGGATCGAGTGAGAAGGCGGCGCCGCGATCGTGGAGCAGGATGCCCGTGTCGCCGGCCACCACGCCAGACCCGAATTGCCCGAAGAGGCTCTCGACGAGCGACACGACGTTTCCGTCGCGATCGGCGACGGCGAGGTACACGGTATCCCCGCGCGCGCCCGGCACACCGGCGCGCACGTCACGCGCCGCACGCTCGTGGTCGATCAGCCCACGGCGCCCGTCCAGGTACGCGGGGCTCAGCAGCTCGCGCACCGGGACGTCGGCGTGCTGCGGATCCGCGACCCAGCGGTCGCGGTCGGCTAGCGCGAGCTTCGCCGCCTCCACGGTGTCGTGCACCCGGCCGGGGTCGAAGGGCTCGGCACGTACGGCGAATCCATCGAGCATCCCGCACATCTCCAGCACGGTGACTCCCTGCGTGCTCGGCGGGAGCTCGACGATCCGAAGGCCGCGGTAGGCGAGTGCGATCGGTTCTACCCACTCCGAGCGATGCGCGGCGAGATCGGCGGCGGTAAGGAGCCCACCCGCGTCGCGCACGCCATCTGCGATCCGCTGGGCGAGCTCACCGTGGTAGAAGTCCGCCGCACCAGCGAGCGCCAACCGGGTGATTGACGCCGCGAGCTCTGGCTGAGCGAGCCGGGTACCTTCCCTTGGCTCCCGAACCCGATCAAATGCAGTGGTCGCCGGTCCGCGGCGCATGCGGGGCCAGTCCCGAGCGAGCCGGTCCGCGACCGTCGCCCCGAGCCGGGCGCCCTCGGCATACGCGATCGCCGGAGCCAGGACGTCAGCAAGCGACCGAGTCCCGAAGCGGGACAGCAGCTGATCCCAGCCATCGACCGCGCCCGGCACGGTTATGGAAAGCGGTCCGAGCTCAGGCATCGCGGTCAGGCCCTGCGAGCGGAGGTCATCGAGCGAAGCGGCGCCTGGCGCGCGACCGCTCGCGTTCAGACCGTAAAGCGATCGTGACCGCCCATCCCACACCAGGGCCATGAGGTCGCCGCCGACGCCGGCCATGTGGGGATAGACGGCGCAGAGCACGGCGCTCGCCGCGACCGCCGCGTCGATGGCGTTGCCGCCGTCCTGGAGCATCTTCAGCGCCTCGAGTGATGCGAATTGGTGCGGCGTCGCGACCATCCCGCGCTCCCCCAGCGCGAGGGGCCGTCCGCGCATCACGCGCCCACCTCGGTGGCCGACCGGCGCCTCCGGGCTTCCACGTGCGGAGCGAGATCGCGCACGAGCGCCGCCGAGACGGGATCGTCAGCGATGCCGGCGAGCGCCTCGCTGAGACGGCGAGCGACCTCGTCGGCGTCCACCAGGGTCGACCGGCCGGCCGCAAGCACGACCGAGCCGCCGACAATCACCGTATCGACGGACGCGGCGGTAGCCCGGCCGACCACGAGCTCCAGTACGGCGGCGGGAGCCGGGATGCCTGGCGGACCCGCGAGCGCCTCGAGATCAAGGAGCGTGAGATCCGCGAGCGCCCCGGGACAGATCGCGCCGGCATCGTCGCCGAGCCCAGCCGCACGCGACCCCGCGACCGTGGCCATCGCGAGCGCGCCGGCACCGTCGAGCCCACCCTCGGTCTCGCCGCGTGCGAGCACTGACGCGAGGCCCAGCTCGATCAGCAGGTCCTCGTCATCGCGCAGCCCCTGACTGTCTGTTCCCAACGCGACAGGGACACCGCGCGCCCGCAGACGCGCGATATCCGCGACGCCACTCCGCAGTCGAAGGTTCGATCCGGGGTTGTGCACGACCGTCGCGCCAGTGGTCGCGAGGGCGTCGACATCCTCATCGGCGAGAACGACACAGTGCGCGAGCGAGACCCGCGCGGTGAGGAACCCGGTGGTCGCGAGGTGCGCGAGGAGCGATCGTCCGTGGCGGCGTCGCGCCGACGCTGCCTGCGCGCGCGTCTCAAGTGCGTGGGTGTGCACGAACGCGCCGGTGCGCGACGCGATCCGCGCGACTTCGGAGAGCAGCTCGTCCGAGGACCACAGCGGCGAGACCGGACCCAGGAGCACTGTGTGACCACGCCCACCATCCCGCGCCGCTTCGTCCCACAACCGGGTGAAGAGCGCCAGCTGGGGTGCCGGATCCATCGGAGTCGCGGGAACGAGCCGCTCAAGCCGCGCGGCGAGCGCGGGTGGCAAGGAGGCGCGAAGCTCGGGATCCTGCCAGGCGCTCCGATCGAGGAGCCCGACCGCGAGCGCGACCCGGATCCCGGTGGAGCGCAGGCCGGCCAGCATCGCCCGGGTCTGCCCTTCCGCATCAGGCCCGGTGACGTAGTGCGACACGAGCACGGTCGTCACGCCGGACCGCAGCAGTCGCACGCCGGCGTAGCGCGCATCGAGCTCGGCATCGACCGCAGCAGCGCCACGGAAGGACAGAAGCCAGGTCTCGACCGCATCATCCGCATGACCGCGTTGCAGCCAGCTGGCGCCCCGCGCGTGATCGTGAGCGTTCACCAGCCCGGGGAGAACGAGATGGCGCTCATCGCCCACGACCGCGGTGCGCGGATGACGCGCGCGCAGGTCGGGCCACGCACCGACCTCCACGATCCGACCGTCGGCCAGGTACGCAGCGCCCTGCTCGATCAGCACGCCCAGGGACGGATCGCCGGACAGCAGGAAACGCCCGCGCGCGAGGAGATCGGTCATGCGTGCGCCGTGGCGAGTCTCACGTCGTAGAGCAGCGGATATGAGCGGAGGTCAACTGCGAAGCCGGTGACCTCCGGTCGGAGGACCGTCACGCACACGTTCTCATGCAGCGGCACCACGAGCGCGAGCTCGACGATGCGCGCCTGGATCGATCTGAAGAGCGCCGTTCGGCGCGCGGGGTCGAGCGAGCGCAGAGCCTCGGTCAGCATCGCGTCGAGGCGATCGTCGCGGCACCACGACCATGCGTAGCCGTGCCCCACGTGCCGTGAGTGGTAGATCATCTCGAGGACGTCCGGCTCGTAGGCGAATTTGCCCACCGGGATGAGATGGTGTGTACCCGCGTCGCCGGCGGCGAGCCAATCGCCGATCGCGAGCACGCGAACATCGACCTCTATGCCGAGCGGACGCAGCTGCCGCCCGACCTCCGCGCCGAGTTGGGCATAGCCTGCGTGCGGCAGGGCGCAGAACACGAGCGACAGACGCGTCCCGGACCGCTCACGGATGCCGTCCAGCCCGGGGACCCAGCCCGCGAGATCGAGGAGCGCCCCGGCCGAGGCCGGATCCGCGGAGCCCTCCGCACCGACGAGCGGCTCGTAGCCGGCGGTCGTCGAGGCGAGGGGCGCGGTGGCCGGCTTGACCGACGACCCGAACACCCTCCTGACCAGCTCCGGGATATCGAGCGCGCGGGTGATCGCCTGGCGGACCGCAAGATCGCTGGTGGGTCTGCGGCTCGTGTTCATCATCATGCCGACGGGAGCGCCGGGGATCGGGTCGGCGCGCGAGACGAGGGCGTGATCTCCCGCGATGAGCTCAAGATCGCCGGTCGCGAATTCGTAGAACACGTGAATGGTGCCGGTGCGCAGCGCCGCGACCCGGGCGGCGGCGTCGGGGAGGTAGCGGAATACCACGCGCGAGAGATGAGCCACGCCGGGGTGACCGAGGTGCGTCGGCGCCCAGGCATAGTCCGGGTTCACTTCCAGCACGAGCTCGCGCTCGTCATGGTGCAGCACCTTGAATGGCCCGGTGCCCACAGGCACTTGACCGAAGCGGTCCCCGAGCGCGAGGACCGCCGCGCGCGAGACCGGCGCCAGCCACGCCTGGCTCACCGCGTCGAGAAAGGGAGCGAACGGCTCGGTGAGCCGAACAACAAGATCGCGCTCACCCTGGACGTCGGTCCCCGCGTAGGGGCCGAGCATGTCCTTCGCCGCCTGGGAATGCGTGGCGGGGTCGGCGATGCGGTCGAACGAGGCCTTCACGACCTCCGCGGTGAGGGGGGTCCCGTCATGGAACGTGACCCCCCGCCGCAACGAGAAATGGTAGCTGCGCCCGTCGTCAGCGACTCCCCAGCTCTCCGCGAGCCCCGGCACGAAGCCGCCATCCCGATCCCGCCACACGAGCGGGTCGAAGACGTTGGCGAACATCCGGTACGCCAGCTCCGAAGAGTTGACATGGGGATCGATGCCCGACGGCCGGTAGGGGACTCCGACGCGGAGCTCCCCCACCGGCGCACTCTCACTTCTTGACATACACGTCGTAGAGCCAGAGGTACACGCCGCGACGGTCGAACGTGAGTCCGTCGAGGCTCGCTCGTACGGCCATGATCGGTCCGATGTCCCAGACGGGGACCGCGAGGACCTGATCTTCGATGATCTTCTGGGCATCCTGGTAGAGACTGATGCGCTTCGCGGAGTCGGGCTCGGCGTCAGCCTGGTCCAGGAGCTTGTCGAGGGCTGGGATCGCGGCCTTGCTCCAGTTGTTCGTGGTCAGGTACTTCGAGTGGTAGGTCGCGGTGAGCACGCTCGGGTCGCTCCCAAGCCACCACGACGGCACGAGGTTGTAGTTTCCGGCCGCGATACCGGCGGAGAGGTTCGGGAAGTTCGGGACGGTCGTCACCTTGATGTCGATCCCGACGTCCTTGAGGATGCCCTGAAGCAGCTCTCCCTGTTGCGGGTCACGGTTGATGGTCTGCGAGAGCCAGGTCAGCTGGAGAGGCTGCCCGTTCTTCTGGCGGATGCCGGTCGGACCGGGGATCCAGCCCGCTGCGTCGAGCAGCTTCTTCGCGTTGTCCTTGTTGTACGCGAACTTCGTGTTCGTCTCGTAGCTCTTGTCGTACCCGGCGGTCGACCGGCTCAGCGTCGAGAACGCAGGCTGGTACGCGCCCGCGTGCATCGTGTTGATGATGGTCTGCTTGTCCGTCGCTTCGAGGAGCGCGAGCCGAACGTTCACGTCATCAAGGGGCGCCTTCTGCGTGTTGATGAAGTACGACTGGGGCACTCCTGCCTGCTGGGTGGTGATGGTCTTGACCTGCGGGTTCGCCTTGAGCCGCGGCAGGTCGATCGCGAGCGCGTCGGTCGCGATGTCGATCTCACCGGTCTCGAGCGTCGCGCTACGAGTCGTCCATTCGGGAACGAACTTGTAGGTGATCGACTGGAGATACGCGGGACCCTTGTGCTTGAAGAACGCGGGGCCCCAGTTGTAGTCGGCGTTCCGCTCGAAGGTGATGTGGTCCTTCGCGACCCACTCCTTCAGC
Organism: Chloroflexota bacterium; assembly: GCA_031364525.1. Taxonomy (GTDB): domain Bacteria; phylum Chloroflexota; class Limnocylindria; order P2-11E; family P2-11E; genus UBA4735. The sequence continues at coordinate 10,362 of JANLWM010000160.1, forward strand.
TTGAAGGGCCCGGTGCCGACGATGTTGCGGCTGAAGTCGGCGCCGAGCTTGGCGACCGCGGTCGGCGAGACCGGGGCCAGCCACGGGTAGCTCAGCGAGTCCAGGAAGGCGGGATAGGCGGTCTTGAACACGACCTTGACGGTCGAGTCGTCGACCGCGGTGGCCGTGTCGATGGGTCCGAGGAGCGAGATCGCAAGCTGCGACTTGGTCGCGGGATTACGGATCCGCTCGAACGAGAACACGACGGCCGCGGCATTGAACGGTGTGCCGTCGTGGAACTTCACGTCCTTGCGGAGCTTGAACGTGTACGTCTTCCCGTCAGCCGAGATGTCCCACGACTCGGCGAGGCCCGGAACGAATTTCCCGTCGCCCGTGCCGTAGACGAGTGGATCGAGGATCTGGGTGATCATCCGGCCCGCATTCACTGCCTGATTGATGTGCGGGTCGATACCGCTGGGCTCGAAGTCGAGAGCCCAGGTGATGTCCTGCTTCGCCGCAAGCTGCGGCGGGCCACTGGACGCGCTGCTGCTCGCCGGGGTGGTGGCCTGCGTGCAGGCCGTGGTGACGATGAGTGCGGTGAGCAACAAACGCGCGATGACCGAATAGCTGCGTGTGAGCGCCATGCCAACCTCCTCTGTGTCTTCCTGCTGAGCGCGCGACGTGCGAGATGCGACGGTCCTCAGATCGATGCCATCGACCCCGCACCACCTCCCTTCGCGAGTACCCCGAGCGTGTCGGGAATGCCCCTGCGCGTCCCTCCGTCTCGTTCGAACACAGCTCGTCCGGACCGCCAGGTCTGGCGTACGCGGATGTCCGCGAGCTCCGCGGCGGGAACGGCAAGTGGATCGCGGTCGAGCACCGCGAGATCGGCGAGCATCCCTGGACGCAGTGCACCCCGCTCACCCTCCTCGAAGGCGAGCCACGCGGCATTCGTCGTATAGAGCTCGAGCGCCTCGTAGGCGGAGAGGCGCCGGCTCACGTCGAGCGCGACCGCGGCTGCGACACCGGCGAGCGGGTCGATCGGCGAGGAGTCCGCATCGGAACCGCCCCCTACGACGACCCCACGCTCCGCGAGGTACCGGTACCGGTGTCGTCGCGCCATGCGCTCCGGCCCAAGCAGGCCGTCCAAGAACGCGGAAGGACCGGCGAATATCGGCTGCATCCCGAGACCGATCCGCAGCCGAGCCACACGCTCGAGCTGATCGTCAGTCGGCAGGCCGCAATGCTCGATGCGATGGCGCGCATCGGGCCGCGGGAGCCCGGCGAGCGCCTTCTCGTAGGCGCGGAGGATCTGCTCCACGGCCGCGTCGCCCTGTGCGTGCACCGCGATCTGAAGACCCCGTCCGTGCGCATCCTGAACGAACGCCTCGATCACCGCATCGTCCTGGAACAGCACGCCCCGCTCGGACGGACGGCCGGTATACGGGTGGACCAGTGCCGCCGTGCGTTCCCCGTACGAGCCGTCGATGAGAATGCAGCCGCCGATGCGCGGGAGCCCACGCGCCTCCACGGACGCTGCGTCGAGCACCTGCTCGTAGATCACGAGGTGCATCGGCACCGTGTCGGTCATCTCGAGCAGGACGTCGACATCGCCGTCGCCCAGGTAGTCCCCACCATCCATCGCATGGATCGCGGTCACACCACGCGCACTCGCCTCCGCGATCGCGCGTCGGACGCCATCCCGAAGGCGCTCGCGCGGAACGAGCGAGTGAAAGTGCCGCCGCGCGCGCTTGTTCGCCCACGTAACGAGAACGCCGGTCGGCTCGCCGTCGCTCCCCTCGAGCACGCCCCGTCGATCGCCGGAGAAGTCGATCGCCGCGAGCGCCGCAGAGCTTGCGAGCGAGACATGCGCTGATGGGTCTGCCAGCAGGACCGGACGGCGACCAACGACCGCATCGATGTCATGACGCGTTGGCTCGCGATCGAGGCCGCGGACCGCCCCGCCGATGATGAGCAGGGCCTCATCGTCCGGCCACGCGTCACTGACCTCCCCGATCGCGGTGGCCAACTCGCGCACTGTGGCGAAACCCGGCAGGCTGGGGCCGACCGCGCGAAGCCCGGTCCGCGCGAT